>DATKUV010000195.1:0-16323 GCA_035530415.1 Candidatus Nanoarchaeia archaeon
GCATCATCACCAATAATTGAAGATTGTAGATTTACCGTTATTAATTGTGCTCTGGCCCCGATCACACTATTTGATACAATTGAATTTTTAATTATCGTATCATTTGCAATGGATGCATAAGGCCCTACAATCGAATTTGAGATTTTAACATTTTCTCCGATTGTTACTGGTTGTATTATTACAGAACCTGATATGCTGTATTTATTATTCGACTCTGCATTTTCATCCAAAAGCACCCGATTTGTTTCTAACAAAGATTCAGCATGTCCGCAGTCATACCAGCTTGAAACAGTAAATGTCTTGAATTTACTTCCTCTGTTAATCATTTCTTGCAAAGCATCTGTTAATTGATATTCGCCTCTGGTTTTAATATTCTTATCTACAATCCTTTCAAGCATCTCAAATAGTCTTACTGTATCCTGTACAAAATAAACACCTGCAATCCCAAGATTTGAAGTGGGGTGTTCTGGTTTTTCCTCTAATTTTTTTACACAAGTGGTTTCAGATTCTAATTCAACAATACCGTACTTTTTTGGTTCATCTACTTCCTTTACCCCGATGGAACCTGAGCAATGCCCATTATTCTTATGCTGTTCATAAAAATCCAGATAACCAGATTTGAAGATCATATCACCAAGTGCGATCATTACATCAGAATTTTCCACAAATTCACGCGTTAAATAAATAGAATGCCCAAGACCAAGCCTTTCTGCTTGGTCCACATATCGTATATTGAAAATCTCCTTATAATTTTCATTTACATATGATATCAACAATTCTTTTCTATAACCGACTACAAGAATGATCTCAGATGGTTCGAGATCGATCATCCTATCAAGAATATGGCCGATAATTGGTTTACCTGCAATATAGACCATTGGTTTTGGTTTAGTATGTGTATGTGGAAACAGACGGGTTCCAGTTCCAGCAGCGGGAATAATTACTTTCATATTCAATAGATTGATAAATATAATATTTGAATTTAAAATAAATCTAAATGTATAAATAATCATTGGAATGTTTGAAATTATGAATCTCATTTCATAATTGACAAGCAGCAACGTTTTTAAACTATTAAAGTTACATAAAATTATTGAGTGAGGTATCGATGACCTTTGTTTTCCAAGATTCAACTGAAATGGCATTCCAAAATAACTTCATTGATGATTTGAATGTATTTCTAGATATAATTGAGAAAATCCTTCCAATTGAAAATAAGTCAATTGAATTAAATACCAAAATTCGGAAAGAAGAACTTAAATATTTAGAAGAAACATCAATGATGGAAAATTATTCATCAGAACTTACGATCTATTTAAATGAGATCTCAAAAAAATATGCAATAGAATCGATTGGAAAATGTAGGGACATATTAATTGGGATGAATGCCACTTGTATTGAAAAACAAAAAGGTCAATTGAAAACCAGTCTGGATGATCTAACCCGCAGATCAAAAGACGAAGTGATGGAAAAAGCAGAACAGATTCGTTCAGAACTTGAGCCATTTTTATGGTTAAGGATTTTCAGTGCAAATAAAACTAATTTAATTACTTCTTCATCAGAAGGTATAAAAGGTTCAATCAAAATGAATATCAACGGTTTTTCTTATACATATAATACCAAATATTCTGATACAAAATTACCTCTTAAAAAATTCATTGATGAAATGTCCATACCAATTTGGTCAAAAAGCGGTCTGATACATAAAGAAGATAAAATAAAAAACATTGACATTTCTGAATTCTTTATTAAAAGAATCTATAGCGGAGATGACTTTCAGCTGGATCTTGAAAACAAAAAAGGTACTAGAAAATTTAATATTACTATTCCTGGCGATATCAGTAATGCAACATTGATGTACATTAAAGAAGAAGCTACAGACATTACATCAGATGAAGAATTACAATCTCATTTAGATTTTAACAAATTGGGGCTAATTGTAAGAAAAATAGAAGAATATATTAAAAATGATAATAACATTTTTTCTAAGACTCTTACTAATATAGAAATCGATGAAAAAGATGCAATTGTAAATAATGAAATATTTGATTGTATTAAAATTATTGCTTCCCAATATGGGGAGATCATCAAAGAAATATTTTCCCGTGGTTTTACTAAAAACGAGATTGTTATTAAGGAGATCAAAGACGATGGCACTCGAAAAGAAATTTTCATTAAAGTAAGCGAGCTCTCTAATAGACTATCAGCCCTGGGCGGGGATGGATTAGAATTGAAAGATCTGTTAAACCTTTAACATCAAGGTGTAATAATTTGTTCTTTATTAGACCGTTTCAGCCAGATGATTTTCATGAAGTAATTAATCTTGAAATGGAAATATTCAAAGAACATGATCCCTATACCTACATGGAATTATATGAAACTGTCTCAGATGGATTTCTGGTAGCTACAGACCAAAAAAAATTAATCGGTTTTGTGGTAGGTTTTTTATCGATCCCTGGGAAAGGTAGGATCTTTACCATTGCAGTATTGCCAAAATACCAAAAAATGGGAATCGGTACTAATCTGTTAGAGAACATATGTTCTGTATTGGAAGTAAAAGGAGCAAAAGAGGTTGGATTGGAGGTCAGGATGAGTAATTTTTCGGCCCAGCAGTTCTATTTGAAACGAGGTTTTATTCCGGTTTGGGTGGAGAAAAGTTATTATAGTGATGGAGAAAACGCATTAGTATTGAAAAAAAAAATATGATCATCCTAATTTAGATTAGTTACGGGAAATGTTGGAATAATACATACACTCTTCTTTCGAAAATACTGGAATATCCACGTCCTCATCAACTACGATCCCATAACGTCCCCTCACGATCACAGCAGGAATGCTCTCCCCTGCCTCCCCCATAATAAGCTGAGCAGCTGACACCATATTATCTGCTGTGGCTTTCCTGGTAATAGTAAGCTCTTTCCCGAACAGGTCCTTGCTACCCCTGGCATCTTCCACAGGCAATATCCCGGCACATCCCAGTGCAATCCCCACGCACCCCAAACGCATAGGCTGGGTCCTGCTGTCACCCACAATGACTCCCACTTTATTTAGAAAAGCCTCTTGAAGTTGTTTCCTGATCCTATCCGCGCTGGCTCCTGGGTTCTCTGGCAACAGCACCACATGATCTTCAGGTGCGTTGGAACCATCGATCCCTGCATTGGGAGACATATTTCCCTTGGTAATGGTGAGCACAGCTCCCGGTACGCCGCCGACAACTTCATCGCACTCATTTAGGATCAGTTCCATTTCCCTGGGATCAACTGAATATTTTTGGCCAAGTTCTTTAGCTTCACGACCCGGTTTTACCTCCTTCAGGTCCACAAGCCTGCCTTCGGAAGTAGCCACAGCAGATTCGGCAAGTACGACAATATCACCATCTTTGAGAGTGATCCCCTTTTCATGGATGGCCTTTATGAGAACTACTCCAAAATCATCTCCCGGTCTGATCAGGGGTGTCTTGATACCAATTAATTCCAGCTTATCCTGCATGGTCGGTCCAAAGATTATTTGTCACCATTTAAAAATTCATCCATTATTGCCAGTGCACAAAAATCCCCGCACATGGTACATGGCCCAATGTCCGGGCACATACTTTTTGGTTTGTCAGCATCAATAGCGTACTGCATCTGCCCGTCCCAGTCCATCACAGCCCTGTGTTCTGCCAGTTTTAGATCACGCTGCTGGATCCCGTATTTTATGGAATCACCAATATGTGCTGCAATGCGGAATGCTACCAGGCCTTCCCTGACATCATCCACACTGGGTAGTCTCAGATGCTCGGAAGGTGTAATATAGCACAGATAATCAGCCCCGGCACCCGATGCCATGGATGCACCCACAGCACCGGCAATGTGGTCATATCCCACAGCCACGTCAGTGGGCAGCGGCCCGGCTACAAATAATGGATAATCACCTGTCTCTTTATGGAATCTCACATAATCTGCGATTTCTAATGCCTGTACATGACCGCCCATACCTTCCACTATCACCTGGACACCTGCAAGGTTGGCTCTTTTTGCCAGTTTCATGTTGGTCAGGAGTTCCCTCCTCTGGGGAAAATCAGATGTATCATGGATGCAGCCGCTCCTCATGGTGTTTCCAAGAGATAGCACCACATCGTTTTCTTTCAGAATATCCATTATATGATCAAAATTTTCAATAAACGGGTTGTCGCAGTCATTAGTCAGCATATAGATGCTGGTAAATGAACCGCCTTTCGAGACCATTCCCATGACGCGTTTATGGCCCCGTAATTGTTCAATGCATTCCCTCTCGATACAATGCAGGACCACGGAGCTTACTCCTTCCTTCACATGCTGCCCGATCATATTCAGAATATGGTCCTCGCTCATGGAATGGATGCCCTGTTCCACAACTGATTGATATATGGGGACCGTGGTTATAGGAAGAGTTGTGTGTTGAAATATAGATTGCCTGATGGATCTGATCTCTCCTCCCATTGAAAGGTCGGTAAGGGTGTCAGCCCCGTATTTTTCAGCAATTCTGGCTTTTTCAAGCTCTTCATCAGGTTCGATCCTGGCACTGGATGTACCAATATTTACATTGACCTTTGTTGTGGCACCTTTACCAATAGCAATCGATCTATTCCCTCTGGTCATAATGACAAGACTGCCTTCGGCCACTGTCTGGCGGACGATCTCTGGTTCGACCCCTTCAGTGGATGCTACTTCCCTCATCTGAGGGGATACAATGCCATTTTTTGCTAAGGTGATCTGCGTTTTTTTCATTTTATCATTCCTGATCACTTAATTCAAGTAAATGCCTGGTGTTTTCATGTCCGCCAATTGGCATTATGTGTACACCCTGGCACACGGGTCTGATCTGTTGTATGGTCTCAGCTGCAATTATTAACCCTTCAGCTGTGGGATCAGAAGCCAATTCCATTCGCTTGATAATTTCTTCAGATATCCTGACTCCCGGGATCTTCTCGTTCATAAACCGGGCGCTACGAGCTGATCGTAATGGTATGATCCCTGTAATAACAGGGATCTTAAGATATTTGATCGCATCCATGAATTCCATGAACGCCCCTACATCAAATACTGCCTGGGTCTGGATGAAACTTGCACCAGCCTCCACTTTTTTATTCAACTTTATCAACTGGACATCAAGTGGCCTGGAACCGGGATTGGCAACTGCTCCGGCAATGAATGAAGTCTGAGAGTCAATTGTACCATCCTGAAAATCCATCCCGTTGTTCATTTTTTCTATAAGCTGCAAAAGCTGCACAGAATCCAGGTCATACACTGGTTTTGTACCTGACTGATCACCCATTGTGGGATAATCCCCTGACATGGCCAGGATATTGGAAACTCCCATTGCCTGGGCTGCTAACAGGTCAGATTGAAGGGCCAGCCTGTTGCGGTCCCGGCAGGTAACATGCATAATAGGCTCAATGCCCATTTCCCATAATTTACGTGAAAGTGCCATGGGTGCCATGCGCATCATTGCCCTCTGGTTATCAGTCACATTCACTGCATCAACCAGATCCCTTAACAATACGGCGTCTTTCAGCACACCTGACATATCAGGGCCTTTAGGCGGGCTGATCTCTGCTGTAATTACGAATTTTCCGGATTTAAGTTTTTGCGCAAAATTCATTTCATAACCTCCTGTTATGACTTACAGGCAGTCTGATCTCATCCAGCAAAGAAAGCAATCCCCTGGCTTCAAGTGTTTCATATATCCTGACCCAGATACAATCACGTTCTTCTACTTCGCACTTCCCGTCGTCCAGCCCCCCGCAGGGCCCGTTCACCTGGGATTTGGGACAGCCGGATTTTGGACACAATCCAGCGAACATCCCGACATTACATTCCCCGCACATGCTGCACAATGCTTCAAACATTTCATCAGCTACAGTTCCACCAATGGATGTGGTATCAAGTGCAGGAAGTACTGTTTTATCTGAAATACGACCTAATAACGATACTCCTGCACCACAGCTCATTACCAAAACAATTTTCGCACTATCCATTGCCGGATTTTCTTGTGCCAGACCCTCCCAGGACGAAGCGCTGCAGGCATGTTTTACCATGACCCCATCCAATACATCTACTCCCCTGCTTTTCAAGGACTCAACCATTTCACTGACCTGTGATTCGCCGCCGGTCTCCACCTTCCGGGCACAAATGCCGCAGCCTACTACACAGATGCTTGCATACGGAAATTGGTCCAGCATTGTAAGTATATCATCAAGGGACTTAGGCCTGGTTATTATCATCTGTGTTACCTGTACCTGTATTCAGTATCTGAGCATCGCTTAAGGGTAGTTCTGATAAGCTGCGCAATTATGGGCAAGTCCCTGGCCTGATGCTGTAATTTTGCTGCCAGTCGTTGTATTTGCAATTCTGTGCCCATAAGTATCAGATCAACATTCTCGGTTTCATGGGATATTGCATCTCGTGGCAATGCAGCGTCACATCCCCTGGCAAGGGCTTCCTGCTTGATGATGAGGCCTTCGGTGGTTGTGACATTATTGATCCTGAGTATTTTACATATTGATTTTCCTTTCATCACCTGGCTGCCGGTGCCTGTTGCTCCAATTTTTGTAAAATAGCGTGGAGCATCTTCCGAATTGGCAATATCCAGAACCTCCACACTATACCCTGCAGTCTCAGAGACTATATTTCGTCCTTTTATTGCCTCAGCCACCCGCACTGCATCGGCAGTCTCTCCTACATCATGGGTCCGTATGATATGCGCACCTTTGTACACTGCGATCGCAGTCGCGGCAAGGGACCCCATAAGTCTTTCATATGCTGGTTTTTTTAATATTTCGCCTATGCAGGATTTTCTTGAGATGGCTACCAATACGGTTTTCTCAAATGCTTTAAGCCGTTCCAGCTGATCAAGGGTCTCAAAATCATATTCTGGCGATTTTTCTGGCAACCATTTCCCAATAGCAGGGTCAATAATGATCTTGTCTGGTTCCACACCTGATCCTTCAGCTTTTTGCACGATCCTGTCCAGTGACGACATAACGGCATCCATTCCCAATGGGTCACCAGGTATGCTATTAGAAGCCATAACCACCACAGGACATCCATAGTCGCTTACAATTTCAACCATTTTATTATCAGTAGTAAGACCGCTGACATCATTAATTATATGAGCCCCAATATCCAGGGCAACACGAGCCAGGTCTGCGAATTGGGTATCTACTGAAATTGGGACATTCACATTATCCAAAAGTAATTCCAGTGCCCGTATAAGGCGTCTGCGTTCTTCTTCCTTCGTGATCTTATTTGCCAGCGGCCATGTGGACCGAGCCCCCACATCAATTAGGTCTGCACCCTGTTCGACCATTTGTTGTGCCTGGGCAACAATATTATCAGGTTCTGTGACCGACCCCTTGTAAAATGATTCAGGACTCAGGTTAATAACACCCATCAGGCGGACTGGATGGGTATCACCCACCTGAATTCCAGCAATTACCGTATCTACTGTCATGCTTTACTCAAAATTTATCTGGTGATCCGTCTGGCAGATTCCAGGGTGTGCTGCAATAGAATTGAAATGGTCATGGGTCCTACACCACCGGGAACTGGGGTTATCAATGATACTTTAGGCAGCACGTTATCAAAATCCACATCACCCACAATTTTGTCATCCTTTTTGCTAATACCTACATCAAACACAACAGCCCCCGGTTTCACCATATCGGCTTTGATAAGGTGTGCCACTCCAGTGGCCGAGATCAGGATATCTGCCTGGGAAGTATATCTCTTCAGGTCATCAGTATAGACATGGCAGACCGAGACAGTGGCGTTACGGTTCAACAGAAGGGCTGCCATGGGTTTGCCAACAACATTACTGTGTCCCACCACAACCACGTTCTTGCCTTCCACATCAACTCGGTATTCCTCCATAGCCCGGATGATACCTTTCGGAGTGCAGGGAACAAGACCTTCGTTTCCAATCATCAGCTGGCCCATGTTCATTGGATGGAACCCATCCGCGTCCTTTTCCGGTAAAATAGCCTCCATGGCCATTTGCTCATTAAGGTGGGGCGGCAGGGGTAGCTGGATCAGGATCGCATGAATATCATCCCTTAGGTTCAATGATCCGATCAATGCTATAAGTTCACTCTGGGTTGCATCAGCGGGAAGGTGCTGGTCTTCGGCATGAATACCTGTACGTTCACAGGCTTTGTGCTTCAACCTGACATACATCTTTGAAGCTTCATCATCTCCTACGAGAATGGTTGCCAGACCCGGAGTAACACTTTTTGTAGCTTTTAGTTCTGCCACACCGGTCTTGACCTCTTCCTCGATCTTTTTTGCCAGGCCGCGCCCGTCTATGATCTTGTCCTCACCAGACACAAATATTACCTCATCTATAAATTGGGAATCCTGCGCACAGATCCCTGATTTCATTATTTATTTTATCAAGTGTAGATTCATTATTCAAATTCTTAAGTACAGTATCGATGTGATCTGCAATGAGATGCATCTCGTTCTCTTTCATTCCCCTTGTGGTTAAGGCGGGGGTTCCTATCCTGATGCCACTTGTTATGAAGGGACTACGGGTCTCAAATGGTATGGTGTTCTTGTTCAGGATTATGCCTGCCCTGGTCATGGCAGCTTCGGCATCCTTACCTGTGATGTCGAGTTTGGTAAGGTCCACAAGCATCAAATGAGTATCTGTACCATCTGAAACGATATCCTGGCCTTTTTCCATTAGATCAAAAGCCAGTGTTTTTGCATTAATCACGATCTGTTTCTGATAATCCCTGAATTCCTGGGTCTGGGCTTCTTTGAATGCTACAGCTTTGGATGCAATAATATTCATTAGCGGGCCACCCTGGATGCCAGGAAATACTGTCTTATCTATGGCTTTTGCATATTCTTCCCTGCACATGATCATGCCGCCTCTGGGACCTCGTAGGGTCTTGTGTGTGGTTGTGGTCACAAAATCTGCATGGGGAATAGGATTTTGGTGCACCCCGCCTACGATCAGGCCAGCTATATGTGCGATATCTGCAAGCAGATAGGCACCTACCTCATCTGCAATATCCCTGAACGCCTTGAAATCCAGTTCCCTGGGATACGCGCTGGCACCCACCACGATCATCTTTGGTTTATGCTCCTTTGCCAATCTCATTAATTCATCATGGTCGATGGTCTTTGTATTTTTGCTGACCCCGTAAGATATTACATTGTAGAGCTGTCCGCAGAAGTTCACAGGGCTGCCGTGGGATAGGTGCCCACCGTGGGATAGGTCCATGCTGAGAATCTTATCGCCAGGTTTTAACACTGAAAAATATACGGCCATATTGGCACCGGACCCGGAATGGGGCTGGACGTTCACGTGCTCGGCCCCGAATAGTGCTTTTGCCCGCTCACGTGCCAGGTTCTCGGCAACGTCCACGAACTCGCATCCACCATAATACCGTTTGCCAGGATAACCTTCAGCATACTTGTTGGTCATGATGCTGCCTGTTGCTTCCATGACAGCACGGCTGGCGTAGTTCTCGGAAGCGATCAGGTTGAGTTTATATTCCTGACGCTGAAGTTCATTTTCCATGGCCTGGGCCAATTGCGGGTCTATTTCTGAAATGTATGACATGTTATTCTCCTATCCGACATCTTAGTGGTCTATTATTCTTATGATATTATATTATTATATGTGAATATTAAGCAAAGTTCATTTTAGTATCCTGACCTTGCGTCCTTCTATCCTTAACTGACCCTGGACAAATAATCTTACTGCTTCAGGAAAAATCTTATGCTCCTGCTCTAAGATACGGGCAGCCAATGTTTCTTCAGTATCATCATCCAATACCGGGACACATTTCTGGATGATAATTGGACCCGTATCCACACAGTCATCTACGAAATGGACTGTGCAACCACTTACTCTTACACCATGATCGAAAGCCTGTTTCTGGGCGTGCAGGCCAGGGAATGAGGGCAGAAGAGCAGGGTGAATATTGAGCATTTTATTTCTGTATGGATTTAGTAGCGTAGGTCCTACAACACGCATATATCCAGCAAGAAGTATCAGGTCGATGTCGTATTTTTCGAGATTCCTGAGAATCTCTTTTTCGTAACTTTCCTTATTTTCATATTGTTCAGGGTTCACGAAAAACGTGTCAATTCCATGGTTCTGTGCCCGCTCCAATGCATATGTACTGCCAACATCACTGAATACCACAGTTATAGATGCATTGGGAATTACCCCATTTTCGATATTATCGATAATGGCCTGCATATTTGAGCCTCTACCCGAGACCAGGACTGCGATATTTCTGATGTTCATAAAGTAAACTTCCTATACATCATGATAGATAGCTGGATAATCCTTAATATTTTCCTTAAAATGCCGGTTTTACAATCAATTTTATGTATTAATAGGGGGTTATTGAATCAGTAGGTGTTCAATAAAATGTCTGAAAATAACAAAATAACAGGTGACATGAAGATAGAGGAAATAGTAGCTAAATTTCCACAAACCATAGGAGTTTTTTTCCAGTACGGTCTTGGCTGTGTAGGTTGTCATGCTGCATCTTTCGAGAGCCTGGCAGAAGGGGCAATGATGCACGGTATTGATCTGGATGCCATGTTGAAGGATCTTAATGAACTGGTAAAAAAGATCGAGATGGAGAAATTAAAGTAAGTCTTTTCGAAAATTATTTTTTAATTATCTTTATCCATTTATACATGAGCCAATCGACCAATAAGATGGCATCAATGAAATTGTGGATCGCAATTAATATTCCTACTATAAAAAGTACCACAACATTCACTTTGGTAATAATTATAATGAAGAAATAATTTGATACAACAAAAAATAGATAACTATTTAAAATAGAATATATTAAAAGAATATTAGGAGCTAAACATCATTTAATGATGTTACCTGAAAACATGATTAATAAAAAAATTGAAAAGCGTGATAATAAAACAGCTTTATTAGATGATGAAAAACCGATCGATAAAAGCTGGGAAGACGAGCTTAATGAATGGATGATTGAGGAGTTATTTATACCATTTCAGGCATCCTAAAGTTCTAATCAGATCCAAGAATCATTGTAAATAAATTCAAATTTACGGGGTTTCTATCTTGGAATTAAAAGGAATCTGCAGTATCTGCCAGCGATCAGATACCATGTATACCTGCCAATTTTGCGGAAGAATTGTATGCAGTAATTGTTTTGATTCATTAAAAGGAGTCTGTATACAATGCAGTCGTGGACGCAGTTTGGGGTCAGTTGATTCTATATTAAACTATTAAGAACCAGTTTATTTATTTTCCTGATCTCCCGTACCTTCTTCTATTGTCCTGAAAAATCTTGACGAAATTGAATCCCCTATAGTCTTTAACATCAGTTCTTTACTTTCAATGTTAATAATCCCTTCAGTAATTGTACCGAACACACCCAGGGGGATCGTTGTAGATGCATAAGAAGCCTCTCCCACAATGTTGCCGCAATGACCAAAGGCTTTCTTAAATATCTGTTTTAGATTGAGCTCAATATTGTTAGTAGCTGCATAAGCATATATTTTCGAAGTATTTACAGCATAGACCAAAGAAGTAGAAATACCTTCCAGGTCAAGCATATATTTGCAAACTTTTGGTAGTGTGCTGGGGTCTTTGATATAGCCAGTGTTTGTCAAGAGATATGTATCTTTGATTGTCCTGTTTGTCAGGGCCTTTTCAAGATCATTGAAGGTATCAGATTTCACAGGCGGATTTTCCAGTTTATTGAGAAGATCATGGTCAACAAACTCTAGAATGTAAAGATAAGCTTCTAAACCCTGACGGTTCAAATTAAATAAAAATGTCCCGGTCCGATCCCTAATCGCGAATAACAATAAAGTACTTATCGTACTATCCAATGGTACGTTAAGACCTCTCATATACTGGACCATAATAGTAGAAGTAGTTTCGACATTTGAGCGGATGTCCTTGTATCGGCTTTTAATATCTTTTGTAGTGGCTTTAGAATGAGAGATGGTTATTGCCGGATTTTCTATTAAAACATCAAGTCCATGCGGGAGTTCGCTGGGTACTACATCTATCAACGCAACCGTTTCAGAAATTTCATCTGTTATTACATCAGGAAGATATTCTATATCTGCGCCCATAATATTGAGCAGCGCCTTATTATGGACAATTCCAGAATAATAGCATTTTGAATTAATATGGAAATAATCAGCGATATGTTTTAATGCCAGGGCACTGGCAAGGGAGTCGGGAGTAGGGTCCTTTCTGACAAGTATTGTTAGTTCCCGATTTGAGTTTTTTAGTATACTCTTAAATTTCCTGCGTTTAAAGAATCCAAGTTTTTTCACAATTTGTCCTCCTTAAACCAGTTTCCATATTGGATGACCATCTACAGGTTCTATATCAAGGTCTGCTACGCTTTCTGAGATCATAATATCTGACATGGCTGCTACTGGGAATGTATATTTAGCATATTCAATAGGCCCGTATAGCACAAAATCACCTGCTGCCATTTGCTGAAGACAAGTGGATGCGATATCACATATTTTGTATACGAGTTTATCTTCTTTTCGTTTACTGCGCAACCAGTTCCAGGCAGATGGAGCATTATGGATGCCTGAACCTACAGGTAAACCCCATTTTGCTTTTGCAGCAATGCTCATCCTCAATGCAACTCCAGCCCCGTTACCCATTGGGGTTATACTGGGGTCTATGAGCTTCTTTGTTATACCGCAATCCTCTGCCATTTCTAATAAACCTCTTGGTAATACTGATGAACCACTCTCTAACAATTCCATCCGACCGTCAAGGCCAGAATCAATTGCATTAAAGCCGAGAATAATTGCGGTATCAATATCTGATTGACCCAAAGCATCCAGCTCTTCGTCGGTAATAGACATATTCATACTGTTATAGATAGTCTTATCGGCCAGACCTACTTCACTAACATAACCAGCTGCTGCCATTCGTACTTTTGAATCTGTTGAATCGATAAGGAATGGGGCATCTGTTATTGCACTCACGAAGTCCATATAATGTTTAGCTGCTTCTTCTGACTCAGCATAAATATGTACCATGTGGGGATTGCCAGTCTCATCTGCCTGAACTTCCTGGGTGTTGATGAGTTTTTCGGCTTCTTTTTTATCAAAAATACCCTTTGAAGGCTCTGAGACTATGTGATGCTTGTTATAGAATATTGTACCTGCCAATACAGTGGGTAATTCTCCGGGCTGACCTCCGATCTTTATATTAGCAATATTGAGAATTTGCTGTTCTTTTTGGAACACGAACATTAGTATCAATCCTTTTTATATTAATTTTCGGCAAATATTATTCCGGATGCAGAATCCATCATAATTCCTGAGGCAACCATCATATCCCCGCCAGTAATTTCACGCACGATTCTTTGCTTTTTCTTTTTTGTGGATTCAATTATCATTGGAGGTTCTGGGTATGGATCACCCATGGAACTATATTCATTGATTATATATTGGATTTTTTCAGTATCAACAAGACCGCGGTGATCAATAAGTTCTATTTGCTGCCTGAAGCGGTTTATGGCATTAACAGGAATATTTTCTATAAAGGGTATAGCACCGTCAGAGCCTATGATCCGGCCGCTGTCATCAATACCATTTTCATGAATTGCCAAGAGTGTATTGCCCGAGAGGTGTCCTCTGGATTCCTGGCCGCAAACAAGAATAAATCTTATATTGGAATTTGAAATTGAATTTGAAATAATCTTTTCAATCCCCAGATTCTCGGTCTTGCAGCTTCCCACCATACATGCATTTGGTAAGGGAGCCATGTCGCTGGCAAGTGTCACGACCGATATGCGGGATTCAGGGTTAATTACTGTGTAGTCACCTTTGACAAAAGGCCAGTTTTTTGCGATTAGTTCTTCAGGCATTTTTAACCACTTATTGAATCTGGTAATATAATTGATTTATGCTGTGATTGTTAATTGTTGATAAAGTTTGTTGAATTTGAAAATAATATATAAATAATTACAATTATATATAACATAAGGACATAACAACTCCAGAGCCATGGATTTAAAAAATATTGTTAATAATAAAGAACATATGAAAAAAATTGGATTAATTACTTTGGTAATTTTCATTTTTTTTATTGGTTTTGGTTATTTATTATTTAATTCCAGTCAAATGCAGGAATATAATAATTATTTGGAAATACGCAATCAAGATATTGAAATAATGAATTCAAATTATGATGAATGGAATGATATATTTACAGAAGTTACAGGCGATGAAAAAATAACTCAAGATGAATTTGGGGAATTAAACAAAATTGCACTTCAATATGAAGTGAACAGTTCTAAAGCAGAACTGAATTCGAATAAATTTAGGAATTTCATTGAAAACAATACAATTATATTGAAAATTTCAGGCATCGATACATCTGACAATCTGGAAACACTTTCAAACGACATAATGACTTTTGAAGGAAATAAGGGCAATATCAGATTTGTATTAATTAAGGCCAATTCAATGCGTGAACAGGCAGCTTAGTAGAGGAATGGATTAATAATCCTTCTTTTTACTTGCAAGCGCCGAAGCCATCATAATAGCCTTGGTATAATGCCCCCCAACCCTGCTGGTATCCACAAATACTTTATCCATTAATACAGGCGCCCCATATCCATAACCCCCTGCCACTAACACCAGCGTCCTGAATATCAGATTCCCTGAAACACCGTCCGGCGCCAGGATGAAATTAGTCTCACCCACTGCATCTTCGATAAGTATGCCGTAATGTTTGACATCATATCCCTCCTCATGCGCCTTTTTGGTTACATATTCTGCATCATCCAGGGTTTTATCCACATAGGAATCCCGGCCCCTGTCCTCAAATCGCCCGCCTGATAGTACAGCTATCCTGGGTTCCACATCAAATCTACGGATATGCTCAGAGACGCGTCTTATAAATTCCAGTTTTTCCTCCTTTGTGGCGCCTTCATCAATACCTACGGGAGCTAAGAACAACGGTGTTCCATCCGGGGTTTCCAGAAGTGCAACCCTGAATAGTTTATTCATACCAAATGCCTGTTTGAGATAAGAAAGAGTGGAGGTGGCTGAAAGGGTTCCCCTGACTGCTCCATCCACATCACTGGAAACCAGCAGGTCTACGAGGGTTTTTGTTGGTTTTTCAGAGTGGATCACTTCCAATTCCGTACCGATCTCATTAATGGAATGGCTATCACCCACAAGCACAACATCTGCAAATTCCCGTCCCAAAGCTGCACTTTGCAGGAGTTTTGGCGTCACTCTGTCAATACCGAGCGCGATCCTGGCGTGGTTCTCCAAAGCTTTTTCATAAATACTTTGGATAATGTTAATCATTATCTCACCTTTTTTTCATCCCTACTGCACATGGCAGCAGATTCTTCAACCGGTTTTTCTTCATACCCGGGGCCGGGCAGGAAATTACCTCTTCCCTTCTTTGCGTGGATCCCGTCCTCAAATATCACGTCTCCCCTGGAAATGGTAATGGCAGGGAATATTGCTTCCATTCCTTCATATGGTGACCAGCCTGCCTTGCTGTGCAATTTGTCTACATCAACCTTTGTAACTTTTGTTGTATCCACCAACACTAGATCGGCATCAAATCCTTCCCAGATGGCACCTTTGCGGTGTGATGACAATCCAAAGATCACAGCCGGATTAGTACACATGACATCAACCATTCTGGATAGCGGCAGCAGGTTACGCCGTACCCCCAGAAGCATCAGCGGCAGCATGGTCTCAACCCCTGGCACCCCGGCAGGAGCTGACCAGATATCGGTCATTTTTTCAGATTCAGTATGAGGTGCATGATCAGATGCCACAATATCTATTGTGCCGTCGTTCAATCCGTTCCATACATACTGGAGGCTCCTTCGCTTGCGAAGTGGTGGGTTCATTTTCCCGAGTGTACCCAATCTCCCGTAATCCTTATTAGACAAAAACAGGTGGTGGGGTGCGACTTCTGCTGTTATAGTCCCTTTTGACCCTCCATAATCTCCATACCTGGCACCGCGGATTATTCCCACTGCTTCCCTGGTACTTATGTGACACAGGTGGACCTTTGCATCGAAAGCCAGAGCATCTTCCACCGTATTTGCCACAGCAACCGCTTCAGACAGGTTGGGCCTGGACTTTGAATAGGCTTCCGGATCAAGATCGTTTTCACTCAATTTGATATGTGTTTCCAGGATGTCCTGGTCCTCTGCATGTACGCAGGCAAGGGCATCCAGATCCTTTATGATCTTAAGTGCTGCCGTCATCTGGTCTCGATCCACTGTCATAGAACCTGTACTCTCACCTAAAAAAATCTCTCCAAATGCGGTAA
>DATKUV010000196.1:0-2386 GCA_035530415.1 Candidatus Nanoarchaeia archaeon
ACCATGTTAATACAGAATATTCTTTCTTTAACTTTACACCCATATAAAGCCCAAACAACAAGCCAAATAAGTGTGCAGCATGTGCGATATTATCATTAGAACCAATTAACAATAAATACAGGTCAAGTAAAGCAAACAAGACCAGGACGTGGATAATCTTCATAGGTATAAAATATAAATAGACCCTCATATTTGGGTCCAGTATGGTAAGTGCTGCCAGCACGCCGAATATCGCACCGCTTGCACCTAGCATGGGATTAAAAGGAGAAAAAACTATTTGCCCGAAGGCTGATAAAATCCCGGCGCCGAAATAGACTATCAGGAAATTTCTCGACCCGATTTTCCGCTCAAGTGTCGGCCCAAAAAAAAACAGGACCATCATGTTAAAAAAAATATGGGATATACGGTAAGTCGAATGAAGGAACATATATGTAACAATCGTCCAGGGCCGGATTAAAATATGAGATGGGTCCAGGTAAAAAAATTCAGTAAAACCTATGATAAATAACTGTAAAAAGTAGATGAATATACATGCCATTATTATATACAGAGAATAATTCCGTGATATTGGAATTGCATACTGGGATTTTACGCCTTTTTGAAATAACGGCAATCCCATTTGTTTATTTTTTGTGGGCTCTGGCTGGTAAACGATCTTTCCGCTCTCTCTTGAATGTTCTTTAAATTTTTCGAGACCAATACAATCATGATTCTCTGGCAGGCGGTGTTCAGAACAGTATGTCCAGCCGCAGAATTTGCATTTGTACGGCAGCATCTCTTTTTTTCCACAAATGCTGCATAGATTTGCCATTTATTGATTTGCCTCGCTGTCCTGGTTATGCACTGCTACCACATATATTTCTCTCTTTTGCGGCTCGATCACATGCATTATTGTAAGGTCCAGTTCTGTTATCCTGTTCAGGTAATTATCCAGTCCCGATCTGTTGGAAAGTTTCAACACCTGCAAAACCCGTCCATCTGGTTTTAATAAAGGCAGCACTTTTTCAAGTACATTGATAGCATCCTCTGGTTCTACAGTAATATCATTCAGGATCACATCTACTGGCTTTTCAGATATTTCAGACAAAGGCATAGTGAACACATCACCTTTTATTATTGTGATATTATTTCTGGAAGCTGACAACTCTTCAAGCACGGGAAGAAAATCGTTACTGTATTCGATACCTTTTACATGTGCGGCGATCTCTGATGCATACATAAGAAAACCTCCGGCACTGGATCCCAGGTCCAGTACATAGTCCCCCGGACGAATAATATTTGTAGTATCCTGAATGGATTTTAGTTTCAGGTATCCTGCAGGCACATCAATGTTTTCAAAAACCTCGATCTTATTTGAATAACTCACCTGTTTAGAAGGTTTGGTTACAGGTTTGCCGTCAACTCTTACATCACCTTCAATGATAGCCCGCTTTGCCCTGCCTCTGCTAGCTACTTTCCCAAATTCAACTAAATAGGAATCCAGTCTCATAATATGCCCTGTTTCAATACTCTCATAATAATGTAAATAATTTTATTTAAATCTGTATAATCTTATTTACTGCATCTGCTTTAACATTGACCAGACATCAGAATAAAACCAATATGCTTTTAAGTCAGTAATGATTCAATACTTTTACCAGTTAATGGAGGACATATAATGTATGGGATAGAATTTGTACCTAGCGACCCTGTTTTAAAGTTGGCTCATTATACAAAGCTAGCAGAAGATCAGGGTTTCGACAATGTTTGGATAACAGACCATTACAACAACAGGGATGTATACACTACCCTGGCTGTATTGGCCATGAATACTAATAGAATAAAAATAGGGACGGGAGTTACAAATCCCTACACTAGAAATATTGCAGTTACAGCTTCAAGCATAGCAGCAATCAACGAGATATCAGGTGGAAGGGCAATCCTGGGTATAGGTCCCGGAGATAAAGCAACCTTTGACGCAATGGGTATCGAGTGGACAAAACCACTGTCTACTTCCAAAGAATCCATCCAGGCTCTAAGAGCATTCTTTACAGGTAAAAAGGTCAACATGGACGGCGAGATGGTCAAGATCGCAGGCGCTAAAATGGCATTCAAAGCCGGTAATATACCCATCTATTTGGGTGCACAGGGCCCCAAGATGCTGGAATTAGCAGGCGAAGTTGCAGATGGTGTTTTAATCAACGCATCCCATCCAAAGGACTTTGAGATCGCTATTGCAGCCATTAAAAAAGGAGCTGAAAAAGCTGGCAGAGATCCAAAAGAGGTTGATGTTGGTGCATATGCATGCTTCTCAATTGATAAGAATGAAGAAAAGGCCATTAATGCTGCCAAGATCGTAGTGGCATTTATTGTAGCCGGTTCACCAGACGTAGTACTTCAACGACAC
>DATKUV010000197.1:0-4107 GCA_035530415.1 Candidatus Nanoarchaeia archaeon
AGATAATATCAAGTAGTTGGAAGAGAAGATTCACTCTATACAGGGGTGTATGAATGCAAGAACGAAGAGCCTTGCTAATAAGTATCATTGTAATTTTCTGTCTGTTCACTATCATGCATGGGGGTGCCCAGACCCTGCTCCCTCGGGTGGACCAGTATCACAACAACACGCATCAATTAGCCGACCTGGACCTTAATAAGACGCGCCTGGAAAAAAACACCACAGACCTGAATGCATCGGTAACAGCATTAGAAGAACAAATCCAACATAGTGAACATAATAATACCCGGCTAAGATTGGAAATCTCGGCTCTTGACATGACCATACAGGAGGATACTACTAATAAAAATACCACAGAGCGAAATCTCCATCGTTTAACGGTACTCAGCAATAAAGTACCCACCATGTTCCTGGGAACAATAACAGGTATGATAGCAGGATTGTGGTTAGTCTCGGTATTCCTTGTCCTTCTCTGGAGGAACTAGCATGACCAGAGGGCGAAAACGAAACATCAGGAAAGACGGCCTGACAATCATCCTGATTCTTGCAGGATGTATTGCCTTCGTGGGCTTGGGACATGGGCAGTCGGTAAACTACGATTTTTGTACAAAATTAGACAACATGGATGAAAATGATAACTACACTGACCTCCAGCAAGAACTACACCAAATGTGCAGGATGGACCTGGACCAGGATGAACAGGAACTTGGAGTCCTCAGTGTAGAATTTATGGAAGACCTTTCGGTTTTTACAGCCTCCTGGAAAGAAAATGAGACCATAGCCAGGGAATACGCTGCAAGGTTAGACCGCAATTATCGAAAGATCATTGGGATGAACATGACTTTATCTGAAATTCCGGCACTGGTCCATTCCCTGTATGTATCTAAAGGAGATGAATTAGGAATGGAATTGCACATTCAAGACAGGGACAGAACCAAGATCATCGATTCTATCGTCCAGCTTGGGGAAACACAAAGCCTTCTTACAGCCAGATGGGGGAGCCTGAATATTGAAGCAGAATATATGCGAGGGATCGAACAAAATGTATCTCGCATCTATGGTCAGCGAATAAACGAGTCAAAACTCCTCACATCCAACCTGAATATACTATTAGGTGAATATGAACAAGGTAGAACCCGGTTCAAGGGAGGGATACTTCCCTATCTGTTCCTCGGAGTCGTACTTGGCGGAACCATCGGATTTACACTAGGCCTGAAATGGAAAAAAGAGAAGCTTTACTGGCATGCTTACTCTTCCTCTGCAAAAGTGGCCTCGCCCCTTAAACGCGCGGCCATGCTGACAGGTGTATTACTGGCAGTCCTTGTGCTTTACCTGTACCTGTCGGGAACGTGGGATGCTATCGCAACCGGTTGAGGAGGTTCTTCAGTCCTGCCGTACTCAGGGATACCTGTCTCTTTACGGATTCCAGTTCCGCAGCCTGCTGCTCGGCACCAGGTACACTGGAGATATCGATTAGTCCCAGGTTATCAGCATTTTCTTTTAGCATGTTGTAAGACTGCTCCAATTGGCTAATAACCTCGTTGCTCACCTTCTCCCCGCCCTGGCCCATTTTGTAGCCGATGACACCTGTTACTACTGCCAGCAGAATGGCAACAAGGGCACCAAGGATCAGCCCGGTGATTGTATTGCCATTCTTATTAGGTGCAATAGCGGTCAGCTCTTCAACGGTTTCTGCATATGTTCTCGAAAGGTCCAGGGCCAGTCCCACATGTCCGGTCCTGCTCAGCGTGAGAATATACTCCTTTTGTGCTTTCAGGATATCGGCATAATCCTCTGGCAGACCGGACGTATCCAGATTCGCAGTAATTTCTTCCAGATACTGCTCGATATCCGGGTTGGTAGAATAAAAGGTATATGTCCCCACTACCTGCACTTTTGTAATGGTATCATGCCCGTCAAATACCGTGAACATGGCCATTTCGGTACTGCGAAATCCTGGTCCTTCCCCTATGTAATCCTTAAAATATGGTTCTTCGATCTTGACAGCAGGTTTGGGCACCTTGCCTTTTAGCACCACCTCAAAGGAGGACGCTGAATGTTCCTGTGGGGCATCCCAGACCGTCAATTTAGCAGTATTGAAGCGGGTGATGTTTCCCAGTATCTCATACTGCCATTGAGCGTTCCCCAGATCGGTTAGCATCTCAAGCACGTAGGTATCCCGCGGATTCGAAGTAGTTTTTGTGATGAAAAAATGTGCTTCCAGCTGTTGCCCTTCCAGGAACGAGAGCTTATCTGACCTAATAAAATCATCAAGCATGTACTTCTTCCCACCCTCATCAATAATAATAACAAAGCTCTTGCTGGTGTCAATTGACAGCACTTCCTGTGCAGAGGCACCCCTGGCACATACCAGTAACAGTACCATAATAACGAAGATCTTCTTCATGCTCCCACCACCTGATTCAATTTTTCCATCAGGGTATCCACGTGCGACCGGATGTCACCCAGCGGCACTTCTATTTGCTGCAGGTTCTTGCTCAGGTCAGGGATCCTGGGGGTGATGTCTTCCAGGTTTCTCCCGATATCGATAATATGATGCACCACCTGAGGCGTCTGGTCCTCTACCGAAATGCTGTTAATAAAGCCGTCAATTTTCTGCAGGCGCCGGGGCACCTCGTCACCTAACAGGCTGCCCGTTTCCTGTATTTTGTTCTGGACTACCGATATCCTGTTTGCCGTGGTTTCAAGGAGGCTTTTGATCTTTGCCGCTTGTGTCGCCTCCACCGTATCCCCGGCACTGACCTGGGAGATGAATTCTAACAGATAATCCCTTCCCTCGTCCAGCTTCATCACATAATCATTGAGTGATTTTTCCAGCTGGACCAGGTCGTTAGAGGCATTTTGCACCTGCGATCTGATATTGGCCACCGCCATGGGAGAGAACTGCCCGGGGGCGTCCATCAGGACGAGTTTCGGCTTTAGCAGTGACAACTGGTTGTCCAGTTCTTCCACTTTCCGAAGTATCTCCACCACTGTTATGGGAACCCGGCTCCACTTTGCCTCCCTGTCCACAAGGTCGTAATTTTTCCAGAACTGGATCACACTTGAGACCGAAGCTTTCGTATCTCCCCAGGGAATAGGAGTTCCTGTTATCTCGCTGAACATCTGGAAATCTCCCAAAAACAGGGAATGATGCAGGAACAGTTCCTCCTCATTGAAGCGCTTGTACATCTTGCGCATGGTATCCAGGTCACTGAGCCGGGAAGGATATCCCGGTGCAGGAGCCCAGGGATGCAGGCCGATCATCAGGGTATAGATATTGACCCCGAAGCGGTCAAGGGGCACGTCCAGGGGAAACAACTGGGCATGCCTGGCAATAGTCCTTCGTAAGATATTTTCCGCATTTTCCTTACCCAGTTTTCCTTCATCAATATTGGCCTTGTGGGAACTCAGGATAGCTGCCACAAAACCGATCTTGGACTCTTCATCGATGATACCTCCGGTCTCGGTATCTATCTGGATAAATTCCCTATCAAGCAGGATTTTGAGAATGCTCGGGTTGATCTGTTCCTTCTTCATCAGGTGCTGGTAATTGAGTAGTGGTGACGTGGCGATCTGGAGTTCGGTAAAAGGTTTATGAACATGGGTATCATACTCTTCGAATTTCCCCAGCTCTGCCATGACATCTTTGAACGTGGAGGCTAGTTCCCCCTTGGTAACATCCAGCATCACCTCTTTTCCCCGGAAATGGTTTATTTCCTCATCGGTCAAAGGTATCTGGTGCATGTTGATGCTGGGCGAAGGGGTGAGGATCTGTTTTAAGATCTTGGTCCTGTAGGCCTTGAGATTGTTATGTTCCCCCACAAGATTGCCAGTTTTACTTTCAAGCTCTCTGAATTCCAGGTTGAGCTTATTTTTATTGAACGTAATATCGTGCATTTGCTGTTTAGCCAGCTCCAGGCTCCCCCGCATCTTTGTCATTCCCTTCTTCCCTGATGACAATCCCTGGCTCATCTCCAGCACATTTACCTCGTCCTCCAGTTTGTCAATACTGGTCTTGGAATTTCCCAGCCGGCTTTCCAGCCCGGCGATCCTGTCCTTGATAGAGGTTATATCTGCCTGGTAATTGACCTGCCTGGAGTTCAT
>DATKUV010000198.1:0-4623 GCA_035530415.1 Candidatus Nanoarchaeia archaeon
GAGGTTCAAGAGGTATCACCGGAAACATGGGTACACTTGGAGAAAGTCTATATGCCTATGTTGCTGGCTGGTAAATTGTCTCTTGAATATGTACTCTCCCAGATCCCCAATCTTAACATACAGGAAGAACTGGAACGTCAATCACAAATGAAAGAGGATGAGCTGGAGAAGACAAAGGATGAATTAAATAAAGTCATCATGGAGAAGGGTATGGAAGACAACCAGAATCCCGGTGACAACAAGAACGTTAATAAAAACAATATAAGCAAAGGGGGAGATAATGAACAAAAGTGATATTGGTTGGAGTGGAAGCGTATTTAGCCCAAAAGAGATCGAAGGGATGGAAGTATTCAGAAGGAAATATATTGAAGCAATTTTTGGTTTAAAGATGAATAGTGAAGATCAAAGAGAAATAGCAATAACCTATAACAAAGAATTTTTTCAAGAGGAAGTGGGCAATGGAACCAGTAACAACAAATGAATTGAGGGTTGATGATAGTGATAAGAAATCGAGGCGTGTTGAAATGGTGGATACCAATGTGGACAAAGAGAAGCACGCCAAAGAGGAAGCGGAGATGAAGGAGAGCATGGACAACAGAGTACCGATTGACCTTTCCGCTATGATCACCACATCTAATTATGAAAGAATGTCACCAAAGAAAAAAGCCGGGAGGCCAAAGAAAAATGAATAAGTCTTTCCATTTTACCGGAATCATACATGAGATGGCACAGGAAGAAATCATTGGTTTGATTGATCCTGATAAGCTGGCAGAGATAAGGGGATACGACACACACCCGCAATTCAGAGCCTACTCAATAGGCCATGAAGGTGAAAGCTCTGGCAGTCTCGTAGGCATTGGCACGGTTATCAAACGATGGGTCAAGGCCATGATTCAGGAATTGTCAGATAAAATTGCCATCGGTACAAAGGTATTCTCAGGGCATAATAAAGACAATTCCCATGAGGGGCGTACTGTCATTGGTGAGCTGGTAGGAAAGACACTCAAAACAATTAAGGACAAGCTGCACACAATCGGAATATTATACATAAAACCTGAACACCGTGATTTAAAATTGGATGTATCAAGCATTGAGGCTGATGCTGAATTTGTTATCACGGGGGCGGGGAAGGTATTGAATGCCGATGTTGTCAAGATTAATAAAATACCGGGAATTGCATTAGCCAATTCCATGTTTTCTACACCTGGATTTCCGGGAGCTACATTACAGGCCCAGATCCAAGAATTAACCGACAAGGAGATTAAAATGACTGTTGATGAAGTAAAAGCAATCATCAAACAAGAGGGTTTCCTGCCCTCCGAACTATTCGGAAAAGAGGAATTGATTATTGATCCAACTATCACAGAGATCACACGTGATAGGAACAAAAACGAGTATCAAGCCAGAAAGAGAAATCAGGAAGAGTTTACCCAAATTGAAAAGGATTATAAAAAGAAGATCGAGGAACTGGAAGGTTCACTCAAAGCAGAGAAATCAAGTAGACTAAAGATTGAGTCAATAGACAAGCTGAAATCAAAGATGGAGAATGGCAGAAAGTTAGATGAAAAACAGAAGCGATTTGTCCAGCTTGATTTTGATAAAAAGTTCTCTATCGTAGACCCTGAAAAAGTTGATGATGAACTTGACAAGTATATTGATTCAAGAATTGATGAATTTAAAAAGTTCAATGAATTACTCGGTCTTAAAACTGATGATACCGGAGATGTTCAAGGGGTCGGAGAAGCAAAAAGGCCGTTGAATCTGGCAAATGATTATACTAATCCAGAGGTAAACGACTTAATACCAAAATGATAAGGAGGTAGAAATGCCGGATATTTTAAGGATCTTGCCGACAGGCGGGACATATAAAGAATTTAAAGAAGCTCTGCCGTCTGGTGGAACCGTTACTATTGGAGCATTTGCATTAGTTCGGGACACCTACGCCATTGCATTATCGGCGGCAGTAGCAGCCGAGCAAGCAGCCGCAGCCACAGCTATGGCAGCCGGAATAGTGGCTGGTACAGCATGGGCAGGCGGTGGAATAGTTGGAACTGTTATCACTGGTACGGGCACGCAAATTTGTTTAGTATATGAAGCTGAAAAAATCATGCTTCCGAAGAAACAGGCAACGGGTGAAGCGTTTTCAGTCGGTGATGATGTGTGGCTTGATACCGTGGCTTTACTTGTAAGCCCCATTGCAGTTTCGGGTTATTTGTGGGTCGGTACTTGCCAGAAAGCGGCAGGCGACAATGATGAGCGTGTGCTGTGTTCCTTTGAAGGGAACGTCACCAGCAACAACTAAGGGAGGATACTATGCCAGAAAGAATTATGGATATGGACAAATGGGGTAGTATTGACTGGAATAATAAAGAGCATAAGAAAAAAGTTATTGGTGCCCTTTCTTATTACCTGAATGCTCCCAATCGTATGGCTGAATCACAAAATGCCAAGGTAAGGGCTATGGTTCAGGAGTTTACCACAACGGGAGATTTCCCGCTTACCAATTTGATTAACACTGTAAAATCATTCCAGACTCAGGTACATTATGATACTGGTTATCAGGAAATCTTTGATGTTTTCGATTTCAAGAATAGCCGCCAGAATGGATTTGATGTGGAGGATATGACCGATGGTTTGACATTCGCATTAAAACTGCCCGGTGAAAAAATTGACGTTTTCACCATGAGCGGAACCAAAAGCCGTATATATTTCAATTATTACGGTGGTGGTTTGGGATGGCACATCAACATGATTCATGATGAGGAATACTGGAAGATGGAGAATACTGCCAAAGCGTTTAGGAACAAGGCTTATTCTCAGAAAGCACAGACTCATTATGCAATGATGGAGGCAATTGGAGTTGCTCAGAATATAGCATGGCAACCACATCCTGATGGTGTTGTACCCGGTGTATTGGGTATGAATGCCGGACGTGATACTGCAACCATTAATGCAGCCTGTTTGAATATCATCCAGAACTGCAAAAATAAGGGATATGCAATTGGTAACCCGATGGATACTGTTTTCAAAGTAGTTGCCCCCCTTGAACTTGCTCAGAGAATCAATAATGCAATGAAGTTTCACATTCAACAGTTCGATGGATCACCGAACCAGACGGTGTACAGATGGGAACCTGTTATGACCGATATGTTTGTAGCTAGGAATGCATATTATGTATGTCTTCCGAAGGAGAAAAACATCACCGGTGATAGATGGGATTTGACCTTGTTTGAAGATTTCGACATTAACACTCTCTTGACAACCGCCGCAGGGTGGCATCGATGGGGTGCAGTGATCGGAGATCAGCAACAGTGGCAGAGGTGTGCGATAGCATAACAAATAGATGCAGGGGGGATTTAATCAAATCGGTTATTATCCCCCCTTGCCACCATCTGATAAATGCTTACAAAAACGATGTTGATAAAAAAGGCACATAGAAGAATGAATGCGAATCTGCCAGCCATAACCGTTGATGACATAAGGGTGCAGAATATTGTAAACCAGCAAAACAGCCAGCGATATTTTAATGGCAGGTGGCAGGGTGGCCCGTTAGGTAAAAAAAGACTGGCAACCGATGTATTGAGAACAAATATGTGGAAGGGTAAACGGTGTTTTATATTGGGTGGTGGCCCTTCGCTTTGTGGGTTTGATTTTAAACAGCTTGAGGATGAATATACCATCGGAATCAATCGGGTATATGAGAACATGGACTGTTCAATTCTTTTCGCTATGGATGGACGGTTTTTCAACTGGATAAGAGATGGTAAATACGGCAAACATGCGCTAAGTAGATTCAGGAACTTTCACGGGGTTAAATTTTGGCTTGATGTTGCAAATCTCAATATTCACGATGTGTTTTATATCAGGGCAATTGGCAGACAGGGATTGTCATGGAAATTAGAGGAAGGGCTGTACAACGGGAATAACTCAGGATACGGGGCTTTGAATTTAGCATTGACATTGGGGGCGAATCCTATTTACTTATTGGGTTTTGACATGTCATTTGATAAAGGGAAGGGTCACTATCACAACGGACACCCTACACCATTTAAGGAATCCATGATGGGGTCTTTTAAGCCATCATTTAATAATGCAGCGGCAGAGATCAGAACGCATGGGATCAAGGTTATTAATATTAACCGTAATTCCAAATTGAAATGCTTTGAGTTTGGGGACTTGCCCGGCGATATTG
Organism: Candidatus Nanoarchaeia archaeon; assembly: GCA_035530415.1. Taxonomy (GTDB): domain Archaea; phylum Halobacteriota; class Methanosarcinia; order Methanosarcinales; family Methanocomedenaceae; genus Kmv04. The sequence continues at coordinate 4,193 of DATKUV010000198.1, forward strand.
GGAAAAATAAAAAGCCTATTTATGTATCATTCTACACCCCCAATGGTTATGAAAAAGTGGTTACTAAATTACGTGATGATATATGGCGGTTCACACTTCGGAGTAATATTGATAAAGTGAATGATCAGGGGTCATGGGTGAAGAACACGCAGTACAAGCCGATATATTTAAAACAGATGCTTGATAGATACCCCGGTAATCCGATAGTATGGGTTGATGCTGATGCAAGAATAAGACAGCACCCGGCATTGTTTGATAATTTCAAGGCTGATATCGGTATACATTACAGAACAAAAGGGAAGCGTGGCCCGTGCGTAAAGGAGTTATTATCTGGCACCATTTACCTTGCGAATAATAAGAAAACTAGAAAACTACTTGATATGTGGATAGCTGAAAATAATAAATACCCTGACAAATGGGATCAGCGTACT
>DATKUV010000199.1:0-3007 GCA_035530415.1 Candidatus Nanoarchaeia archaeon
TTAATATCGGAACAAGTTATGATGCTGACATTAATCTGGCTCGATCCATCATGCTTGAAGAGGCAAAGAAAAATCCCAATGTAATGAGATTGAACGATATCAGAAAGACTCATCCAGAGATTGTAGGGGGAAATGAAATGAAATGAAAGTTCTGGTCAAAGAACTGGGAGATTTTGCTGTGAACCTGAGATTGCAGGTATGGATGAGTGACAGAGCCATAGCCATAGCCATAGCTTTCACTACTGGTTGTGAACTATGGGAAGCTATAAAGAAGCGGTTCGATGTTGAAGGTGTGGAGATTCCGTTCCCATACCGAACTATTGTTTATAAAAAGGAACTTCCTCCTAATGTTTCAATAAAAGAAGAAAATGAAGTTATCGGGATTAGAGGTGGCGAGGTACATTTCCAGGATGACCAATCCTGTAATTCAGATTCAAATAATCAGTAATTCAATTATATCCTCTTGAACAATTTATCCAGATCATTCCTATCAAATGCCACAATAGTAGGTCTGCCATGAGGGCATGTGAATGGATTCTTGCTATTGTATAGTTGAACTACCAGGTTTTCCATCTGCTCCTTTGTCAGGACTGCACCAGCTTTAATGGCACCGCGACAGGCTGTGCTTTTACTGACATGTTCAAATATTCCCGTCTCATCCTTTTTCCGGCCTTGTGCAAGTACGTCAGAGATAATATCATGCACCACAGCCGTATTCTCCAGCTTACCCAGGATATTTGGCACTGCGGTCACTGCAAATGAATCAGGCCCGAACTCAGAAATAGAAAACCCAAATTCTTCCAGGTAGGGAATATAATCCTTTATGAGCACTCTCTCTTTTGAATCCAGTTCAAGGTTCACAGGAGTGATAAGTTCCTGAGAACCTCTTTTGCCTGATCCCGACACCTGTTCATATAATATCCGCTCATGAGCAGCATGCTGGTCTACTATCACCAGTCCATCCCGTGATTTCGCCAGGATATATACATCATCCACCTGCCCAAGTATCTGAATATCAGGAAGGGATTCTTTATTCAATGCTGTTTCAGTAAGGAACCTTTCAGTGCGTTTGAGCCTCCTGCTGGTATCAACAGGTGGCACCTTGAATGCTGATCGCACCTCCTGAATTGGAGGCTGGACTAACTGCATTTCACCATAAAGGGCAGTCTGCTTGGTATTGGGTTCCTTTTGTGGGATCAGTTCCTGGCTATCAAGGGCATTTCGAACCGCATCTGCGATAGCATCAACGATGGCAGGTTCATGGCTTATCCTCACATGTTTTTTAGTTGGATGTACATTCACATCCACTTCTTCAGGATCAAGAGATATTTTCAGTACTGCCGCTGGATATCTTCCTTTTGGCAGCATAGTATAAAACCCCAGCTTGAGAGCGTTACTGATAGCACTTGAACTTACCGGCCTGGCATTTATGAAAAATACCTGCCTGTCCTTGTCACTCCTTGTAATCCCTGGTTTAGCAATATATCCGGTAACAACAGCAAGATCTGTCCGAAAATCGACAGGCATCAGATCCCTGGCCAGTTCAGGCCCGTAAATATGGATTATGGTATCAAACAGTTTACCTGATGCGGGCGAGCGGAATAACTCCTTTCCATCATGTGAAAGATGAAATGATATGTGGTTATGACCCAGTGCATTTCTGGTGACCACATCCACGATAAGTGCCAGTTCGGTCCGTCCGGTCTTTAAGAATTTCTTGCGCGCTGGTGTGTTGAAGAACAGGTCTTCGACCAGCATTGATGTTCCATTAGCAGCACCCGTATCACCAATACTCTTGACCTCGCCCCCTTTTATTACTATTCGGGTCCCTGCCAGATCGCTGTCCTGTTTAGTAACTATCTCTACTTTTGCCACTGCTGTGATGGATGATAGGGCCTCGCCCCTGAACCCCATTGTTCGTACGGTCTCGATATCATGGACATTACATATCTTGCTGGTGGCGTGTTTAAGAAACGCAATTGAGGCATCATCCCTGCTCATGCCGTGACCGTTATCTACGATCTTAATTGATTCAATGCCGTTTCCTTTGATCTCAATTTTAATATCAGTGGCTCCTGCATCAATTGAATTTTCAATAAGTTCCTTAACCACAGAGGCAGGGCGCTCGATTACCTCACCGGCAGCGATCTTGTTGATAGTAGCTTCATCCAGGATATTGATCTTATTCATTTTTTCCTTCTGCCTTCTTTTTCAGTTCGTACAGGGTATTCAAAGCCTCGAGTGGCGTCATTTTTTCCAGTTCCATTTCTTTAAGACTTTCAATTACAGGGTCCTGAGGACTGGACAAGCTATTCTCATGACCTAATAACATCATCTGAGTGTACCTGGCACTTCGTTTGCCTTTTTGTCCAATGTTTTCAGACTCTACCTCTTCCAGGATCTCTTTTGCTCTCTGGGTAACTTTCAAAGGAACCCCTGCCAGGCGTGCTACATGGATGCCGTAGCTTTTATCAGTAGCACCCGGCACGATCTTGCGTAAAAATACCAGGTCGTGACCTTCTTCTTTCACTGCAATATGGTAGTTCTTCACTCTTTTCAGGGAATCCAGGTTAGTAAGCTGGTGATAGTGGGTGGCAAACAGTGACCTTACACCCACTCGTCCACGATTATGTATATATTCCACTACAGCCCGGGCAATGCTGTAACCATCAAAGGTGCTGGTACCCCTGCCGATCTCATCCAATAAGACCAGACTCTTTGGCGTGGCATTGTTCAGGATGTTGGCAAGTTCCACCATCTCTACCATAAATGTACTCTGCCCGCTGGCCAGGTCATCGAAGGCACCTACCCTGGTAAATATCCGATCCACTATGCCAATGGAAGTATAGGAAGCGGGCACAAAACTACCCATTTGGCCCATAATAACAATAAGCGCAGTCTGGCGCATATATGTAGATTTACCTGCCATGTTGGGACCGGTAATGAGCAGGAACTGGTCGCTCTCACAGTCCATCCGGGTGTCATTAGGCACGAACCCGCCAGGGAC
>DATKUV010000200.1:0-3564 GCA_035530415.1 Candidatus Nanoarchaeia archaeon
AGAAATCCCTGATATTTTCGTAAATTTCACCTATGGCTCTGGGAAGCATGATCTCTTTTTGAGCATAAATATTAATGAGCTGCCGTATCTGCGGCACATCCTCAACTCTGGCCTTTCTTAACAAGAATATTTATCCTCCAAAAAATTTTAATCTTATATTAATTGATATTTTCAAGCTGATATTTAACATTCTCGGCATATTGATGCACATCACGCTCCAATCTTTCTTCAATAAAAGAAACCATGGATAGTAAGAATAGACTTCTAGGTTCTAATTCTAATGTGTAGGAAACCTGTGTAATGGAGTTGGAATTCTCCTTGAGATTAATTTGTCCGCTCATCTTGATCCCTTTTGCCTTCCCCTCCCACTTTCCAAAGTAAGGTGGATCTACTTCCACGTTTTTACTTTGCATCTCGACCCGTTTTATAAATGGACCGAACTGCATCTCCATAATCCATAAAGTAGTATCCGGACCTGTGACTTCACATGACAGCAATCCAGGGATACAATGGGTATGCTTCCCAGGATTACTCATGACACCCCATACCTTTTCTATAGGCGCATTAACTTCAAATTCAATGTGTGATTCAGGCATATAAATCCACTTTTGGATAATTACGTACTGTTAAGTTCAGAAGTTAAGTAGTCTTAATCTTTTTTTTATCAGGCAAGTATGTTTCGGCATATTCGTAAGTAGAGAATAATTATGATCAATATTGCGTTATTCTATCATAATAGCTGGTTTCCCTGGTAAAGCGTTAGCTGCTTTTTTGTCCTGGGAATCCTCTTCAAGATCAAATTCTACCAAACAACCAAACCAGGATTCCAGTATAGATGATGCATTATTCAGGAAATTGTATTCGTCCTGCTGCGACATTTCAACTGACGGGGCAAGGCCGGGATCATTCATATATTTACCCAAAATCTGATTCACCTGTTTACCATAACGCTTCAGATCAGTTCCCATTATGGCTTTCATGATCAGACCCCTGTCCTTTGTCCTGGCAAATTCCTGCTTGAAAAGTCCTGCCAGGTCGAATTTCCAGCTGGCTGCATTGAATATTCTAATCTTTTGAGGAGATGTTATCCTTGCGATCTTGAGTATCTCCCTGATATCGCCTGACAGGTCATAGAGCATATTCCATTTGAACTCATCTGATGGAGTTACCACTGATTCATCGTATGAAGGCCACCTGGTGTTGCCAATAAAATCAACGTGCCCCATTGTCTCCCAAACCTCTTCACACAGGTGTGGTGTCACAGGACTAAGCACAATTGTTGCGATCATCCTGGCATTATCGAAGATATCCATATTAACCGGATGCTCCCTATAAGCTGAGATCTCATCGATAAGGGCCATTGCATGGTTTATGGCATCCTTGAGCTTTAATTCTTCATAGCTTAAAGTAACATTCTTAATAGTTTTTTGGGTAAAGAATCTAAGGTAATTGTCCCTGGCATCCACCTCTTCTTTAACTTCCTTAGGTGATTCAATCAGTACTCTATAGGCTTTTTCCAGGAATTTGTAAACGCTTTCGATACCAGAATCTGACCATTCCAGTTCCCTTTCAGGATTTGACCCGAACAGGATAAAGAAACGTGAAGCATCAACTCCATATTTATCCATCAACATCTTGGGGTCAACCACATTGCCCAGGCTCTTGGACATTTTCGCACTCTTCATAGCATATTTGCTGCCGCATGCGCAGCAGTTACTGTCCTCGTGGTCACCAGGCGGGAGGAACCTGCCGCATACATCACAATAAGGTGACTCTTTATTTACCATGCCCTGACACAGCAGCCTGCTGAAGGGCTCGTCTATATCGGTCAGCCCGATGTCCCTCAGGGCTTTTGTAAAGAATCTGGCATAGAGCAGATGAAGGATGGCATGCTCGATACCACCAATATACTGGTCCACTGGCATCCAGTATTCTGTCGAATCCTTTTCGAATGGTACGTCCTGGGTATGTGGACTGCAGTATTTGAAGAAATACCATGATGAATCCACAAATGTGTCCATAGTATCTGTCTCCCTGCGAGCCTGTGCACCGCAGGTGGGACATGTAATATTGACAAAACTCTCTGAAGTTTCAAGCGGATTACCACTCCCTGAAAATTCCACATCCTTTGGCAGTTTAACAGGCAGATCTTGTATTGGAACAGGTACAATACCGCAGCTTTCACAATAGATTATGGGGATGGGTGTGCCCCAGTATCGCTGCCTGGATATGAGCCAATCCCTCAATTTGTAATTAACCGTACGCTCGCCCAGTCCCATTTTTTCAAGTTTCTTGCTAATCGAGACAATAGCTTCCTGGGTTTCCATACCATCGAATTCACTGCTGTGCACGAGTATACCATTGTCTACAAAAGCTTCTGCCATTTCATCAGCAATAAACTCCTGATCCTGGGGCTGGATCACAACTTTTATTGGAATATCATGTACCATGGCAAATTCAAAATCCCTCTGATCATGGGCAGGGACAGCCATTACTGCACCGGCCCCATATTCATATATCACAAAATTGCCTATATAAACAGGGATCTGATCGCCGGTTAACGGGTTCACTGCATATTTCCCAATGAAAAGCCCTTTCTTCTCTTTATCCACTGCTGTGCGCTGGAACTTATCCATCTGCTGCACTTCAGAGAGGAATTGTTCAAAGGGTGCGTGGTACTCAGTACCTTCCACCCATTCCCTGACCATGGGATGTTCTGGGGCAAATACCATGAACGTGACCCCGAATACGGTATCTGGTCTGGTGGTAAATATGGGGATGGTCTCGCCGGTTTCTGCAATCTTGAACTGGATAATAGTACCTTCGCTTCTGCCGATCCAGTTGCGTTGCATTATTTTTACAGATTCCGGCCAGTCCAGGTTGTCCAGGCTTGACAGCAATTCATCGGCATAGTCCCTGATCCTGAAGAACCACTGTTTCAATTCCCTCAGTTCCACCCTGGATGAACAGCGCCAGCACCTGTTATTTATTACCTGCTCGTTGGCAAGCACAGTACCGCAGTCCGGGCACCAGTTGATCAATGCATTTTGCCTGTATGTGAGTCCTTTTTCTAAGAATTTTAAGAATATCCACTGGTTCCACTTGTAATAATCTTCATCAAGGCTCTGGATCTGCCGGGACCAGTCATAGGACAGGCCCATCTTCTGCTGCTGGCCCTTGATGCTTTCAATGTTGCTGCGGGTCCAGGTCTCGGGATCGATCTTCTGTTTTATTGCTGCATTCTCGGCAGGCAGTCCGAAGGCATCATATCCCATTGGGTAGAGCACGTTGAAACCCTGCATCCGCTTGTGCCTGGCTATGCTGTCCCCGATGGCATAGTTGCGCAGATGTCCCATGTGCAGCGCTGCAGACGGGTAGGGATACATCTCTAAACAATAGTATTTTGGCTTTGACGGGTCCTGGTTGACCTTGAACACTTCAGCTTCTTCCCAGCGACGCTGCCATTTCGGCTCTATCTCATTTGGGTTATAATTGGAATCCATTGATGTTAGCTCCGATTAAAATGTTGTTTAGTAAGTTCAATTTAAGGGAATGTATCGAAAA
>DATKUV010000201.1:0-9538 GCA_035530415.1 Candidatus Nanoarchaeia archaeon
CCCCATGCAGTGCCCCTGCCGTGCTTAACTTCAGCCTCAATTCCAGCTTTCTTCAGTGCCTCTTTCACAGCTTTAGTCTCAGTCTTATGGTCCGGGAAATTGCGCCATGTTACAGCAGGCCTTACCTCTGCAGGAGCACAGACCTCTTCAATCCCAAGGAGTTTGTTTTGAGTTCATTGTTTCGTTTTTATGTATATGTTATGTCTATATAGGCACTATAAATTTGATCAAATTCCGTATTTGCTGGCATCATAATGCCTAAAAAGTCTGGGAATTTAGGATGTTCTCAGCCAGGACATACTTCACTTTCGCCTCGCCTATGCCCAACGGCAGATGCTGTTTAATGTTCCTGAAGAGCAGCCGCATCACGTTGGGATGCTGCCTGATTATCTGCTCTGTTCTCAGTCTCAATTCCGGGTTCATGGTCGCTCTCGAATTTTCGTATGATCTAAAACAGCTCCTCAAGCCAGGCTTTTCCTGTATCTGCAAAAAGGGCAGGCAGCTTTGGCTCCAGGGATGTGAGTTTTTCAGGTATTGTTGACTCCGTTAAGGAATAAATGATAAAATTCAAACAATGGAACAGTATTACTGACGATATAATAATTGTAACGTATATTAGTGACGTTAATGAATATCCTTTTATATAGTTTACAATTATACCATAATATTGAATAATAATACAATCTGTGTTCTTTGAATACCCGGGTAGCAAAAAGGTTACATCATGAAAGAATCTACTATCAATGAGCCCACATATGCTGTTAAGAAGCCAAAGAACCTCTCACCGCGGATCACATGGCTCAGGGATTATTATTTCCGGGGCGTTGAACGGAAATGGAACAACGAGTTTATCTCCTGGACCACGGGAACTCCCTGGGATTTTCAATATGAAGAGACCACCTTCTATAATGTCCCTGAGAACTATGCTTTTTTCCAGACATTCAAATCCTCATTTATCCAGACAGCGAAAAAGGTTGAGTTGCACCCTGATTTCTGGACATGGAGCCTGCCTGAGCGTAAAGCATGGTTCGTCAAAGAGGTGATGGTGCATTACATGCCAAAAGAGATCTTGCCAGGTGACCTTATTGCCGGGGCCCGGTTCAATATCATGACATCCACCTGTCTTTCAAAAAGAGAGGCCGGGCAGTATAACAGGATGATATACGGTAAAAATGGAAGCCGGGCTGCCATCACCTGGTTCCATGATCACGGCTATGGTAATGCGGGAGCTACCAGCGGTCATTTGATACCTGATTATGCAACAGTCATAAAAAAAGGTTGGAAAAGCATCCATGAAGATCTCAAATTGCGGTATGAAAAGCTTTCCGCAGATGAAAGAAAAGGAAGAACAGGTGCCCAGCTTCGGGCCATGATAACTGCCTCAACAATGGCTCGGGACCTGGCAGCAGGATATGGTCTGGTATGTGATGATCTCGCAGCTACAGAACAGGATAGATCAAGAAAACGCGAACTTCTCCAGATGGCAGAAAACCTCAGGAAGGTTCCATGGGAGCCCGCACACACGTTCTGGGAAGCAGTACAGTCTCTGTGGTTGACCCATATGCTTGTGTTGAGTGATGAGAACTATCCGGGACCAGGTGTATCCTTTGGCAGGATCGACCAGGTGCTCTATCCTTTGTGGAAGAGATCCCTGGAAGGAGGTATGGACAGGGATTTTGGAAAAGAGATGTTAAAATGTTTCTGGATCCATCCGAATACGGCCTATGATGCATTGATCCGTACAGGGGGCAATCAGGGTATTACATCAGCCTACGGTCAAATGATCACCCTTTCAGGGATGGGACCTGAGGGGAGGGATATGACCAATGATCTTACGTATGCCTTTCTTGAGGTCGTTGAAGAAATGTCGCCTATCTTGGAGCCCAAGCTTAATGTGCGGCTGCATAGGAACACACCAGGAAAACTTCTTGATAAACTGGTCGATATGATTGCCTCAAGTCAGGGAGCCCCCTTTGTTCTGAACTTTGATGAGCGTTCCATGGCAGGGATGTTGTACCAGGCCAAAAAGTCAGGTGTCGAACATCTTATCCATCAGGGGAATGTCCATGAGTATGCACCAGTAGGCTGTATTGAGAATACAATGGTCGGCAATGACCGTTCAGGTACTGTTGATGTCAACCTGAATCTGCTAAAAGCAGTGGAATTTGCCCTCACAGGTGGATATGACCTGATCCCGTTTACTGGACCTACAGGAAAATCAGACCGGCATAAACGAATCGGCCCCGATACAGGCGATTCGGTATATTTCAAAACCTGGGAAGAGTTCTGGAACGCATATGTGATCCAGACAACATTTATTACAAAAGAGATAGTGGACCTGTATGAAAAGACAGAAGAGATTCGAGCACGATTCTCACCAACACCCTATCTGTCGTGCCTGGTAAAAGGATGCGCACAAAAGGCAATGGACGTTACCCAGGGGGGTGCAGAACTTTCCTATACCACTATTCAGGCCGTGACCTACGGGACTACTGTGGATTCCCTGCTGGCTGTAAAGTACCTGGTGTTCGACGAAAAGGTCTGTACCATGCAGGAGTTGATAGATGCTCTGAAGGACAACTGGGTCGGCCATGAAATACTGCAGGCAAGGGCTCTGAACAGAGCACCAAAATATGGCAGGGATGATGATGAAGCTGATGAGATGGGGAGAGATGTAATGGAACTGTGGGCAGAGGAAACCTGGAAATACAAGACCCGATCAACTAACAGGCAATTCCGCCCTGGTATGCTGAGCTGGAATTTCTGGATACATGACAGTTTTATTCTACCTGCCAGTCCTGACGGAAGACCCAAGGGTAAGTTCCTCTCAAACGCCCTTTGTCCCTCAAACGGTGCAGACATTAATGGACCGACGGCTAATGTCAATTCGGTTGGAAAAGTACTGGGTGGTAAAGCTGCAGGTAACAATGGTGACTGGGACGAATTTAATAACATGCTTCCCAGCGGAGGAAGTCATACTATGACCTTCAATCCCTCGATGATACGTAATCCTGAGCACAAGGACAAATTCAAGGCTTTCCTGCGCGGGTATATAGAGAATGGCGGGACTGCCCTGCAGATAAACATGATCGATGCTGATATGCTGCGGGATGCCCAGTTACATCCTGAGAATTATCGAAATCTACTGGTACGTGTGACCGGGTATAATGCTTACTTTACAAGCATTGGCAGAGAGCTGCAAAATGAGATAATCGCACGGGAAAGCCATTCCATTTGATTACTCAGGTGAGTATATGATCTATGGAGAGCAGGCAGTGATCAATGATCAGCATGATGAACTGGATAATGAAATTGGGGAAGGAAAAATGAAAGGTCTTATCCTGCATCTGCAGAGATTTTCTATCGATGACGGGCCCGGTATACGTACTACCGTATTCTTCAAGGGATGCCCTCTCCAATGTCAATGGTGCCAGAACCCGGAAAGCATTCTGAATAAGCCTCAGGTGCAGTGGCTTGAGAACCGGTGTATCGGTTGCCGGACATGTATCGAGGCATGTTGTGACGGTTGCCTTACCATGAGAGAAAAGGTCATCATGATCGACCGTCACTGCTGTACTGGTTGTGGTACCTGTGCCCGGGCGTGTCCGGCAGGTGCGATGGACCTTCTGGGTACACATATAAGCGTGGATGAGTTGTTCAACGAAGTGATCAAAGACCGGGCATTTTTTGAAAAATCAGGAGGTGGAGTTACAGTTTCTGGCGGAGAACCAACCATGCAGCCAGATTTTATAGCGTCGTTTTTCCATTACATGAACGAAGCAGGTATCAATACAGCCCTTGATACCTGCGGGTTATGTTCAGTGAAGAACCTTAAGAAAATCCTTCCACATACTGATATCGTACTATATGACCTGAAAGAGATCGACCCCGATAAACATTACGAGTTTACTGGACAGGATAACCAGAGGATCTTCGATAATCTTCTGTTCATCCGTGATCATATCATGGAAATGAAACCGGGAACGAAATTATGGATAAGAACACCGCTCATTCCCGGAACCACGGCCACATCTGAAAATCTGACAGGGATCGGGACGTTTCTCGCCCTGAACCTGGCAGGCACTATTCAGCGATGGGAACTCTGTGCATTCAACAATCTTTGCAGAGACAAGTATCGTAGATTGGGAATTGAATGGCGTTTTCACGATACACCGCTGATCACCGAACGAATCCTACATGAATTGGAAGAATGCGCAAAAAGGTCTGGAGTTGATCCGGACATCGTTCTGGCTACAGGAGCTACCAGGATGGAATCGAACCATGGAGATGATCGATCATGAAGTGCCTATGAACAACAGGGGAATTAGCTTTCATGCATTTTCAGAAGCAGACACGAAGGCCTTCGAATCAGAGATGAAAGTAGGAATTCTTGCTACCATCAATGAGGAAGGATTTCCCCATCTTACCCTCATTTCGACCCTCCAGGCCAGTACACCCACAGAGGTGATATGGGGGCAATTTACTGAAGGGTTGAGCAAACAGTTCATCAAAATGAATCCACGGACTGCATTCCTTATCATGACCCCTGACAAAGAGCTATGGCGCGGAAAGGCGAATTTTACCCGTGTTGAGAAACAAGGGAAAGAATTCGACATGTATAACAATAAGCCAATGTTCCGCTATAATGCCTATATGGGCCTGCATACGGTTTATTATATGGAGCTTGTTGAACATTCCGGGAAAGAAATACTCCCTTACGCCAGCGTTTTGAAGGCATTTATAAAAACCCTTGTATCAAAGACCATATCCAGGAAAAAAAGGAATGAGAACGTGCTGAACTCCTGGTCCCTGAAACTGATAAACCGCATGTCAAATCCTAAATTTATCTCATATATCGGGGAGGATGGTTATCCGAACATCATACCTGTGATCCAATTACTGACCCTGGACAGTCAACATGTCATATTTTCCATATCGGTATATAAGGATGAACTTGAAAACATTCCAAATAACACACCCGTGGCCGTTTTCTGTGTGTCTCCAAGCATGGAGGACCTTCTCATCCGTGGAACATTCCAGATAAAACGCATTGCAGGCATCAAATCCGGTATTATCAATGTCAACTGGGTTTATAACCCCATGCCTCCAAAACCGCAGCAGATCTACCCAGAACTTGATGTCGAACCCGTAACCTCTTTTTAATGGTTAATTTAAAAAATGCTGTGAATTGTGCAATCAAGATTATGTGGTGGTGGGATTACAGGCTTGAGCCAGACCCGGTTAATTTAATCCTGCCTCATATTAAGATCAAAGAAAGCAAGGACTACTTATAAAATATAATAATTCAAAAATGGAAATGGTCTTAAACGGTTAATAATGTTAATTATACACTCAAATGAAAGTCCTGTTAAACTGTAACGTCTTTCATCCATGGAAAAATCGATGGAGTTATGAAATGGTTACTGCCTTATCAAAATATCTATTAATGACCTTGGTTGCAGGAATTTCAGCCAGTACAATGGAGTGACGATTTATGGACCTTTATCAAATAATGTTATTCTATAAAGATGCCTTTGATCCAAGATACTTCTTATTTCTCTCTTTCATCCTGATAGTATTTTATGACTGGAAAAATCAATCTCAAGAAATAAAATATTTTTTTGAAAGGATAGCTGTAATATCAATAATTTACATTGCTGCCCTTATTATTGTAGAATTAGTAATGATTAAGATCGTTGGACAATCTTCAAGTTATCCCCAGTACCTTGTGGACTATTCAAATCTGACAGGTTTGATGCTGGGCCTTGCCCTGTCCATTGCTTTGTGGAAAAAGTTTAAATTTGGAACGGAGTTCCTGGATGCTGCCTTCGGCCTGCTGGCAGTATCCTTACCATTTGCCGTGATCTCCTATTTCTGGAACATATCAGGTCACGTGACCTTCACGGCAGCACCTGTTACATATCTGGTGTTATTGGATAGGAGGCTTCTCTTATTATATGCAATTCCGGTTGTCATGGTGTTTAACAGGCCTTATGTTGGAGCCCATACTCCTCTTCAAGCCATTTCGGGTTTCATTCTGGGTACAGTGTTGATGTTTTATTCAATAAAGATAATTCGTGAACGAAGAAAAACAGGTCAATCATGAGCGCGAATACTGTTGAAAATGCTAAATAGGTTATTTGCGGATCATGTTGTAATATTTAATGAAAAATCAGCTTATTATAAGAAAGCAAAGAAAAAGTGGAATCATAAATTGACTGGTTCAGTTCCTATACCAGTCCAGGAACTGACAGAAGACTGGCTAAAATAACGATCCCCTGATGGTCTTATTGTCATGGGAGGGGACGGGACCATCAATTCGACTGCAACTATAATGCTAAATTCAGGACTTGATATTCCCTTGGGAATAATCCCGGGTGGAGGTGGTAATGATTTTTATCAAAGGCAGGTCGGCGGGTGTCAAGAAGACAATGGTTCGGGTATCACAGTTCAGGAGGTGTTCGAGCTTGAATACTCTAATAGTATCCAGAAAAGATATGCTGTAAATATTGTAGAATGGAGAATTGGTGCTCAAGTTGCCGAAAGGAGAGGAAATAATGAAGGTAGATTTTTAACTGGAATGTTGAAATATTTTTACCTCGTCATCAAGAGCCTGCTCTAATTTAATACCTGGAAAGCTACTATCAGTGTAGATGGAAAGGAAATGGAATTCGATGATCAATCTTTTGTAGTAGTGGGATTTGGCTCAAGCACCATGGGTGGGGGGTATATAATGTTCCCTGAAGAGCATTCAGGCCCCAATAAAGATGCAACCTTAGTGCTCATTGCTCAGGGATTCTCAAGATTCAAGGCTCTTGGATTGATCCTTAAATTTGTTCGGGCAAAACAGCATAAAGATCATAGGCTGGAGTATTATCCCTTTAATACACTGAAATTGATCCCACAAGATAATGAGGTAATCAAATTAACAATAGACGGGGAATTATGTCCTGAACCACCTGTATCGATCAAGCTGGGCAATAGGAAATTGAAAACCTTTTGTGTAACTTCGAGTGGGTTTTTATAGGTGTTCAGCCTGATGGCATATTTTATGGATTTCGAGAGGCTGTATTATTATGCGGTCTTTGTGGCAATATGCATTCCAATGGCTGAGATCGAAAAGCACCTGCCAGCCCCCTCCCCCCAAGAGCAGTCGCAGCAGATCAAGAGGGGCACCCAGACAGAGTGAAGACGAAGGGGCAGCAGAAAAGCGGAAGAATAGATGAGGGTGAAATGCGTTTCAAAGGTCACAAAAATCCACAAGGTTGGCTGCCACCTTGCTGCCCTATCGGGCATTGGTGGCAGGGACAGCTATACATTACTACACCCCTGAACAACCAAATCAATCGAAAAGCGCCTGCCAACCCCCTCACCACAGGAGCGGGCGGAGCAGATCTGAGACGGGCACCCGGTATAAGTGAACCGAAATGGGCGGCAGGAGAGCTGAAGAAAAGATGGGGGCTTGCTCAATTAAATAACCTTAAAAATATATTTCAGGCGGCTCCGGCACTTACCGGCATAACATCTAATTTCACATCTCCCAGACCACCGATTAAATCGAAAAGCACCTCTCCTATACCACAACATGCATTGAATGAATTATAAATACTGGTTTTTATGCCATTTTGTCGTTGCCAGGACCTATTGAACCGCTCCTCTATGATCTTCATATCCCGTTTGTGGATCTCTTCCTTCAGCTCCTCGATCTTATCGAAATGCTCTTTCAGGTCCACTCCCTGCTGCTGGATCACGGGCATCTCGCTGTCGTTTCGCATGATGTGTTTCGCAAATATGTCAGACCAAAGTTTTGAAATCAATGGCGTACAGCGTATAACACAGCATAAAAGGTTCGTGCCTTACTGCAATCACCAAAATTTTTATTTTGCAAAAACTTCTTTTATGCAGGAAAACGTTATCAACTATTTTGTGCTTGGTTGGAAGATCAAATGTCAACTAAATGGATTATCTTTGATGCAATGGGTGTTATTTTCGAAGTTGGTGACGATACAAATGATTTACTCGTGCCATATATTCAAAAGAGAAATGATATGATCTCGGCAGAGAAAATCAATGAAATGTATTTGAAAGCAAGTCTAGGTAATATTTCATCCTTTGACTTTTGGAAAGAGTTGGGCTTCTACAGTGAGTATCCGGAAATTGAAAGAGAGTATCTCGATACATGTTTGACAATAGATCCTGACTTTATAGAGACTGCAAGAAAACTGGTGAAAAACTATAATTTGGCAATACTATCTAATGATGTGAAGGAATGGTCTAACTACTTACGCGCCAAATTCGATTTAAATAGTCTATTCAAAATCGTCATTATAAGTGGTGAAGTAGGTTATCGTAAACCTGATAAAAGAATTTTTAATATATTATTGGATAGAATTCAATCATCTCCATCAAACTGTGTTTTTCTTGATGACAGAGAAAAAAACCTTCTTCAAGCATCTGAAATGGGTATTAAAACAATTAGATTTTACCGAGAGGAATCAAATGATTATTTTCCTGCAGATTTTGAAATTAGTAGTTTTGTAGAATTGATTCAAGCGAGTGAAAGAGTATTTTAATGAGCACGAAACCGCAGATAACATAGCCTTTACAAGAGACACCTCTTAAATTGCCCTTCCATGCACTTCGTGAAGCCCAAGAACGTTATGCTCACTTCATATAGAGTTCATAGTCATATGAACTCAGAATCAAAACTCGCTGATTTTCACAAGCATATGGAATTTTATATCCAACACGTTATAGGGATTGTAAATACTGAAAATTACCACTCTCACTATTTTCGTGCCCATTTTTGCCGATAAAAGCCTAAAAAACAAAAAAAGATAAGAGTCCTCATGCACCCGCGCCAGGATGCCCCGTTTTTCGAAAACGGGGTATTGACGAGCGTGCCTTAAAGCACAAGAAGAGAGAGAAAGAAAACAACCAGGACATTGGATAAAAAAAACATGTCCCACTGCGGGTTCAAATCCCCCTACCCGGGTCTGCTCCCGGAAGAAGAGAACGGGAAGTACGATATTGCGAAATACGGTGCGGAGTTCCCCAGTATTGGCAACCACAGCCCGAAGCGCAAAGACCGCAAAGAATTAGTTCAATATGTTTAGTTTTCAACTATAATTAGACAATCTTGTCTATAGGAGTCATTTCCTTTATGTCCATAAGGGTTGACATGGCATGGGTTTCAATATTATATCCCTGTTCCTGGGCCACTGCCATAGGATTAGTACCACCAATTACAGCTACCCCAAAATGATCCCTATCAACAGCAACACCCAGAATATCGGTATTAGGCTCCCCCACTTCCATAATACCGCTAAACCCAACTGCTACCATATCATCCAGTATTTCTTCTACCACGTCCCTTGCAGTAATGGTAATCTCCCTAAGATTGGCAAGTATCTTGCCTGAACCGCTTGTAATCATTTCACTTACAGAAGTTAGGGATTGGGACATAAGAATTTCTAATGGGTCGATGGTCGTGCTGTTGTACATGACCAGATCGGTAAAACGAATCGGTTCACCATCT
>DATKUV010000202.1:0-6108 GCA_035530415.1 Candidatus Nanoarchaeia archaeon
AAGCGCCTCACGCATATCAAGGCCGCGTTCGTACTTTGTTTTTGCATCATCG
The DNA here is from genome assembly GCA_035530415.1 of Candidatus Nanoarchaeia archaeon. Lineage (GTDB taxonomy): Archaea > Halobacteriota > Methanosarcinia > Methanosarcinales > Methanocomedenaceae > Kmv04. The sequence goes on from DATKUV010000202.1 coordinate 53, forward strand.
GGCCTGCCCATAGCAGAGAGCAGGTTGCCGAGGTTGTTCAGCGTGGTTGCAACCCATGATTGATACACACTGCTCGCAGGGTCGGTCAAAAGAAGCGCCTCATATATTTCAAGGGCGCGTTCGTACCTTGTTTTTGCGTCCTCCGGCCTGCCCATATCAGAGAGCAGGGCGCCGAGGTTGTTCAGTGTCCCTGCAACCGATTTATTGAAGAAAGGATCTTTTTTTGCCAGTTTTTCCTTGATATTTAAGGCGGCTGTATGCATCTTCAGGGCTTCATCAAACATTCCCTTTGATTGTAAAACAATAGCCTTTGTCCCATAAACAGCGGACAGGACATCCTGTGCCTTTACCTTACGGGCAAGCTGCTCAGCTTTTGCGAGGGTGGCAAGGGCATCTGTGTATTGTCCGCGCTGACGCTGTGAATCTGCTTTTTGAAGATGCTGCAATGCCTTACCTCTAAAATCCTTTGACATATTTTTATGGATGATGTCGGTTATTAAAAAAGTGTTGTTCTTACACGAACTGTAATGTCACTCCCCTATGGCACAGTTTCAAAATCCAGTTATTTTTGCATTTATCACATTCAAAGATTTTCTGGATTTATGCCAATACTAATTGAAATCGATACAAATCACAGCTATTCAGTATATTAAAATCACTGGAAAATTATATTATGTCACTCATTGCCAAATGGCATGAAGAGATATTAATGTTAATTCAGGGTGATGTAGAGGTAACAACACCTGAAAAGACTTTTACTCCAAAGCAACGGGAGACAATAGATTTAAGTGAAGATGATGAATACTATCTAAAGAACATTTGTGAACTGCTGATTATGTTCTGGCAGGTGAGCACCCACCAGTACAGTATGATTAATAAAAATTCAATGGCTAACAGCGGAGAAATAATGGACCAGTTTGAACAATGCATTAAAGATGGTACTATCATAAAGATAGAAATTGACCCTGAAAAAATCTCAAGAGAACTAAAGGAGGCAGAATCTGATCTAGAAACCTCTGAGCGTTCAGCAGCAGAAAATATATTCAAATGGGCCACGATTCAGGGACATCATTCGCTGCAACATTCTTTCAATGCCTTGTTATTTAGTAAAGGGTATAGTGCTATTGGCAATCCATGCCTGATATCAGGGATCAAAAAATTTTTTGTATCAGCCGGAATATTCGATGAATACTATATCAAGGATTTTGAATATTCCCATAAGATCTCCGAAGGCGAGGAACTTGAATATAATAATAAAGAAGATTTTGCCATACATATTATGAGCAGTGCAGGAGATATTTTAGAAATTGCCCGGAATGAGACCGGATATTAGAATTGATCATCCCAACTGTCAATACCCTTCGGATCACAGGAAATCATCTGCAAGTTCATTGCATCTGCTCTGCTTACTACATTCAGTAACTTTTTCTTCCTCATGTTTAAACTTTATAGTCTTTTGGGCAGTTCGTTCACCTTCATGACATCCGGAACATTCAAAGATGTAATGCAAAAAACCAGTTTTAACATCCTTACAGTCGCCCACATAAGGGATTAATTGATTACAATGAACAGTGTACGCAGTAATTTTATCAGGTTTCACGATGGATACTAGCTTGTGTTAAAAGCAATAATATTTGATATGGACGGCGTCCTTATCGATTCCATGCCCTGCCACGCTGATGCCTGGAAAAGGGTACTTGCTGAGAAAGGTGTCAATATTACCAGGCAGGATATCTACAATATTGAAGGGTCGAATCATGAAGGTGTGATCAGGCTGATGTTCGAGAAGGCAGGTAAACTTGTGGAGATCAGCGAATTTGATGAACTTGCGCAGAAAAAGAGGGAGATTTTCAGGAGTATAAACCAGTCAAAACCCTTTGATGGGATCACTGAATGTCTTGATATATTGAAGAATAAATTCCGTATTGGGGTGGTTTCAGGATCAGACAGGACAGAGGTGATGGAATTTATTGGCCGATTCTTCCCAGGTGTATTTGATGTAGTTGTCGCAGGAGACGATGTCAGGCAAGGCAAACCATCCCCTGAACCATATCTAAAGGCTGTGGAAATACTGGGTATTGAAAAGGAGGAATGCTTTGTAATCGAAAATGCACCAATGGGTGTTGAGTCAGCTAAAAGCGCGGGTTTGTACTGTATTGCAATGCCCATTTACGTTGAACCCCAACAATTGAAAAAGGCTGATCTTGTACTGAAGAACCATGCTGCACTTTTTGATTACATTGCTGTAAAAATAAATAATCCGAATCAATAGTAGATCATGACCAGGCAAAATAAAACCAAATTCAAACCAGATCAAGATGCGTCAATTTTCTGGTGCCTACATTGCAATCTTCCTCTTATCAGTCAAGAATGCGCCATGTGTAATATTCAAGGAAAACAGATTAGCCTGCCCCCTCCGGGAGATGTCAGATTCTGTTCTCCCTATGAACGCGGCACACTTCATGAGATCCTTATCTGCCGGTACGGTAGTGATCCATTGGGCAACAGGATCATTCTGCTAAATAAGATCGGGGGTGAAGACAAGACCGACCAGGTAATAGTGGACGGGCTGATCCTTGGTATTTTGAGGTACGATCTAACAATCATGGACTGGCAGTTGGACCTGTCAATGGAAGGTGCTGCCATACTTACAGGATATACCAACCAAAGGACAGTTGAACTGTCAGATATCAAGGGTCATCTCAGCGGTAAGACTGTGAAGTCAGATCTGGTGGTGTCCTGTTCAGATGATATCAGGATGGGTGATGACGTCATAATCAAAAAGGGCAGCATGGTGGGAGTAGGAACAGCCCTGTTAAACTCTAACGATATGGCAAAAGACGAAACTCCGGCCGTCAGGATCAAGAAGATAAGCAGTACAAAATCCCGTTTACATGTAAAAATACCATTAATGGATGATGTGATAAAGGCCAACGCGCCTGCCATAAAACGCCTGGGCAAGAATGCTATCAATACCATAAAGGGTATGGCCAACCAAAAAGAATTCCGCGGGCGGCCAGTATATGTGTCATTCAGCGGTGGAAAGGACAGTCTTGTAGTCCTTGACCTGACCCGAAGTGCCATAAAAGGTGCTGTTAATGCATATTTTATCAATACAGGCCTGGAATTTCCTGAAACATTAGCATATGCACGGAAATTCTGCTTTGAAAATGATATTCAGCTGGAAGAACTGGATGCCGGAGATGCCTTTGAACAGAATCTTCCCGATTTTGGGCCCCCTGCAAAGGATTACAGATGGTGCTGCAAGGTCTGCAAACTGTCCCCAGCCGGTAATTTGGCAATAGACGGGACATACCTGACAATTGACGGAAAACGAAAGCTGGAATCCTTTTCACGGGCTCGTATCCCGCCAAAAGAGGAAAATCCTTTTGTGCCTGGCCAGGTCAATATCTATCCGATCAGGGACTGGCGGGCCATTGAGGTATGGCTGTATATTTATTGGCGGGGTCTGGAATATAATCCATTATATGACCAGGGATTCGAACGTATCGGCTGCTGGCTGTGTCCGGCAGCGCTCACAGCAGAATATAAACGAATGGAAATATTACATCCCGAACTGTACCGCACATGGGACAGTTACCTGCATGAATGGGCAGAATCAAAAGGCCTTTCTAACGAATATATAGAGCATGGTTTCTGGCGCTGGCGTGATCACCCGCCAAAGATGAAACAGCTGTCCCAACAACTGGGCATCTCAATGGTGCCAGAAGAGGCGAAACCTGCAGCCTTCAATATAACAATTGTGTTTGGTATATCACCCTGCAGGGCCGGGGGTTATAGTATCGAAGGTAATGTTAAAGGAATAAGCATAGACAAAGCAATGCAGACCTTAAAAATTGTTGGAGAGGTTCATTATTCAGAAGACCTGGGGGTGGTGATCAGCCAGACCCCTGAAGGAAGCATCAAGCTATACACTGACGGTACATTGCAGATAAATGCTCATGATAAAGAAACTGCTGGCAGGCTTTTTAATTCTGCAATCCGGCAGCTTGTCAGGTCAGCCAGATGTACAGGATGTGCGATCTGTGAGAATGCCTGTCCTGAAAAAGCAATTGCAATTGAAGGTAAATCGATTACAGTAACTGACGCATGTAACAGATGCGGTAAATGTACTGAAGTCTGTGTGGCTGTACGGTATCTGGATAAGATGGGGATTATTCAGAAGTTAGGGAAATAGAAATGAACTATGGGTTTGTCACATCTTGTTGGGGTGCAGGCGCATAATATTGATTGATATTCAATCTCTCAATATCGCAACCTATAAATCTTTTATATATAGTGTGATTTTCCATGCACCCTAAAACGATCTTCATATTTCAGGTTTTTGTAGTGAAGTGGATTCTGTATGATCTCGCTAATTTTTTTGCGACATGCCATGAATAGCTTTTTGTCTTTTTTTTGAAATTTTTTGAACTTTCGAGTTAGGGTCTCAGTAATTTCAAACTCGTAAGACATGAAAAAATCGCCTATAATCCAAACTGCCTGTCAAATTCGTCCATATTTTTAAAACGAACTTTACAGTCTTCGTTTTCAATTTGTTCGAGTTTTTTCAAATATTCAGGGTTGGGTTTACTGTGAAGGTCTTTATCAATTTCGTTAACTGTAACCTCAATCCTGGCTATTCTTTCTTTAGGGAAATTCAAATCAATTATTATTTCCTTCAACATTTCAACTTCAGACATTGCTCACACCTGTTATATTATACTTGGTTTGGAAGTCTTAAAAATATTTGTATGCAACTTGTAATAAAATCGACATGAGTAAGTGACTAACAATTGGTATTTTTCAAGTGCTGTAGAAATGCTTACAATTAGTTTTTTCTAAAGGGAAACATTTAGGAATTATTTCCCCTTAAATAATACTATGATCTCAAAGACCCTCTGGGGGAACATAATTAAAGATTCCAAGGAAAGACAATATCCCGACATTGTACAGAGGGATATTCAATATCCACTGGATATCCCATTGGACAGAGCAGTTGTTTTTTCAGACCCCAGAAGGTCAGGTAAGCTATCTGGATAAGATGAACCTGGGTCCAAAAACTCAACAAAATATTAATAATAATACGATAGAATACTATCATCTAAAAATTATACAAAAAATAGGGGAAGATTCAATTGACTGAAATGGGCGAAATCTACCTTTGCGAGATATGCGGTAGTGAGATCGAAATACTGTTTCCTGGTAATGATCCATTGATATGCTGCAATCTTGAAATGGTACCAAAGGAAGAATACTATAAAGAGCGCATGAGCCGTTAGGGACTAAGATCCACGAGACTGTCCAGGATAGTATCAGGTTGTATCCCTGATAATTCAATATCCTTAATACCGGAAGCTCCTGTCAGGACCAGTACGGTTCTCATACCTGCATTGATCCCTGCCAGGATGTCTGTTTCAAGCCTGTCACCTATCATCACGCATTCTCCACTTTTCAGGCCATATTCATTTAGCAGCACATCCATTATAGGTTTATTGGGTTTTCCTATCACAATAGGGTCTTTGCCAGAAGCAGCTTTTAGAGCAGCTACTATACTGCCTGCGCCAGGTAAAAAACCGGATTCTGTAGGCAGCAAGGCATCGGTATTGGTAGCTATAAATCCGGACCCTGCTCTAAGGTTGTCAAGACCAAGCTTCAATTTATGATAGGTGAATGACTTATCAAGACCCACCAAAACCTGGTCAACATTCTTTTCTGCAATGGTATGCCCTTCCTGTTTCAGTTCCTCGAGAAGACCCGGCTCTCCGATGCAATAGACAGTACTCGGACCATATTGTTCTTTGATATAAATAGAAGCAGCATAAGCTGAAGTTATCACATCACTGCTCATGCATCCGATGCCCATACTCTCCAACTTACTGGCCACTGCTTCCCTGGAACGAGTGGAATTGTTTGTCAGAAAGATCACACGGCTGCCTGCATCCCTTATACGGTCGATACCTTTATCTGCTCCGGGAATGATATTTTTCCCGAGAAATACAACACCGTCCAGGTCAAGAATATATGTCGCAGGATCAGTCATCGTGTTGCATCAT
>DATKUV010000203.1:0-8738 GCA_035530415.1 Candidatus Nanoarchaeia archaeon
CAGGGTTCTGGGAATAACTTCCATTGCGTCTGCAAATTTGCTTACTGCCAGTTGTTCCCTGCCCTTCAATGTAGCTGCATATTCCCTGAGCCTCAGGGACAGTTCAACCTCTGGACTGCCGCCGCCTGCAACAAGTTTCTCATCTTCGATTGCTACACCTACCACACGTAGAGCATCTTCCAAAGCCCTTTCCAGACTGTCCACTACATGTTCTGTACCGCCACGGACGATCAGACTGACAGCTTTTGGGTTCTTGCATTCAGTGATGTATAACATTGCATCGCCGCCGATCTTCTTCTCATCGGCATGACCGGCATGTCCAAGGTCAGACTCAGATATCTCATCAATATTGGTGATCACGCTGGCACCGGTAGCTCTTGCAAGTTTTTCCATGTCGCTCTTCTTGACCCTTCTAACAGCCAGTACCCCGGCTTTTGCCAGGTAATGCTGTGCCATATCATCAATACCTTTCTGACATACAACCACATTGGCTCCGCTGTTGATGATCTTGTCCACCATGTCCTTTAGCATCTTCTCTTCCTGGTCAAGGAACAGTTGCAGTTGGTCAGGTGATGTAATATTGATCTCTGCGTCCACTTCGGTCTTCTTGAACTCTACAGGTTCACTGATAAGTGCGATCTTTGCATCCTTTATGTTCTTGGGCATGTTGGGATGCACACGTTCTTTATCAATAACCATTCCTTCGATAAGTTCAGATTCTTCAACGCTGGCACCCACCTTTTTCTCGACTTTGATGTTATCGATGTCAACCATTTTCTTTCCAGCTTCCACTTCGACAACTGCTTTTACAGCTTTTACTACAAGCCTTGATAGTTTTTCCTTAGAGCTCTCAGCACCTTTTCCAGTCATAGCAGTGCTGGCGATCTTAATCAATAGATCTTCGTCATCCTCGGTAACTGTATACTGGATTGTTTTCAGGATCTCTGCCGCTTTATCTGCTGCCATTCTATATCCGCTGGCAATGATCGTGGAATGTACATCCTGTTCCAAGAGGTCTTCTGCTACCTTTAGAAGTTCCCCTGCTAACACAGCTGCAGTAGTAGTACCATCGCCAACCTCATCATCCTGGGTTTTGGCTACTTCTACTATCATCTTTGCTGCCGGATGCTCTATGTCCATCTCCCTCAGGATAGTAACACCGTCATTGGTAATTACAACATCTCCCAGGCTGTCCACAAGCATTTTGTCCATTCCTTTTGGACCCAGTGTCGTCCTAACAGCATTAGCCACTGCTTTGGCTGCCATGATATTACTGTTCTGTGCTTCTCTACCTCTGGAACGTTCAGTTCCCTCTCTTAATATATAAATCGGCTGTCCACCTAATTGTCCTGCCATAAAATTGATAGTCCTCCTATTAAATTTCGGTGTTAGTGAGTGTTTGTAGTTCTATAAATATTTTATTGTTGCGACTACCAGAATAATATTAATTCAGAATACATAATGTTGTTTTCGGAGATTCCGAAGAAATATTAAAGCTTTTTGGGGTAGATTCAGGTGGATGTATTAACACATCATATATAGAACGGATCAATCTTACTATCCGAAACTCTTTAACGAGATTTATACGTAAAGGAATGAATTCTAGTAAAGAGGCCATGATGCATTCAATAGCAATAGACCTCTTTCTGGTATGGTATGATTTTGTTAAATCGCATAAATCACTGAGATTAAAGGTTAATTATGGGAACAAAAGATGGTTGCAAAGGACCCCGCTATGGCTCAGAAACTTACAGACCATATTTGGACATTCAGGTTGTCCCAAAACCCCGTATAAACAGCCGATTATCACATTAATGCCGTATATTTTTTTAAAGTTTTGTTTTTTTAGTTTTCAAATGTCTTTAAAACCTCGACCTTACTCCATTATCGATATCAATAGAAGCCTTTAAGTACTTTTATTACATTCAATACTTAAAAATTATATTTTTGATGAACTTTCGGTGAAATTTGTGTATCTCCATTTATGTATGCACAAAATTTAAGGAAATTAAGATGTTAACTTCGTGTGTTGGAAAATCTCAGAACTTCAAAGTGTGATGAAAAGTTGTTTTTGGGACATCCTTTAATACACCATTTTTCTGAAATACATCAATAATTGAATTGATTTTTACACCTTTTAGAGCATTCCATTTAATGTCTGAATATTGATCAAAACTACGAAGCCTCTTGACTCCCACCCTACAACCCATTCCTATTCGGAATGCTGCCTTTAAATCGTGATTTATAGATTCAGGAGCATGGAAAATGTACACATCATTGATCATCCATGCAACTGACAAACCTGCCTTTTTTACTCGATAATCTAAGTTAGCATCGACTGCGTAGGGAACATTATCATCAAATAAAAACCCCCCCTATTTCGGACAATACCTCCTTTTTAAGAGCAATTCCTGGCGTGAAAAACAGAGGAAGTGAATTTACGTAATCTCTGGCCTCTGCGACTATATCGGAAAATTGAATATGGGGATCTGATAAAAATTTTATACCGGCACAAGCAACCTTGTAATTATCAAGTGCTTCATACAGTTTTTTGATACACCCACTTTCAAATAAAGTATCTGAATCGGTGATTATTATTTTTTCATGTGAGGCGAACTCAAAGCCCATGTTAGAAGTCATAGAAAGGTTTTTTCTTGGGGACAGACAGTATTTTATGCCTTTATTTTTAAGTTCTGTTTCGAGTTTAGGATTATCTGAAAGAGAAACAATTACTTCAACCTCTTCATCAATACTTTCAATGCAATTGAACACTCGATTATCGTCTCCACATCTAATTATTATAGAAATATCCATTTTATTAGTAGCTCCATCAGGGTAGATATTGATAATTTTTTTAAAATTAGACGACATCTTAAATGTTATTTATTTGTTAAATTTGTATCTTTTATAATTTAAAAAACGGTTTATTAATATCATTATGGGTGTATTACTGAATACAAAATTAGATTGAGTGGTTTATAAACCGAGAATCAACTTTTATCGTAATAGCTCTAACATTTTTCTTCCATCTGTTGTGGGAAGTTCGCAGTGATAATTCTGACAAACATATGCCGTTGCCTTATTATCAATGCTTGAAAGGTCTTTGACATAATGGACAAGATCAATGATCCCGGGCTGCGGTATTTCAGTTGGCCTAAGTAACACAACTGTATTGGGAGTAAACTCTTTTCTTAAAATCCGTATCATAGATCGCGTGTCCTCACCCTGGGATTCACCTGCTATAACAATTTCATTAACCGGACCAAGCGCAAAATCCAGTGCAACCAAAAGCATGGTGTAACCAGCAGGGGAATTTGAAATGCTGTTTGAGAACGTTCTGGAAATCTTTATCGCCTTTTCCTCAAATTCCAGATTCGCGATCATCCGGCCCAGACGAAGCAAGACCAACATTGCAACCGAATTTCCTGAGGGAACTGCGCCGTCATAGATATCTTTTTTCCGAACCAGAATATCTTCTGCTTGTTGGGATGTGAAATAGAAACCCCCATGTTCTACATCCCAGAATTGTGATATCATATCATCAGTAAGGTCTTTTGCTTCCTGCAGATATTGTTCTTCGAAAGTTGTTTCATACAATTCCACCAATCCCCATATCAAAAAAGCATAATCATCCAAAAATGCTTCAACTGCCCGCTCCCCTTCCCGGAATCGATGGTACAATTTTCCGTCAGCATCCCTCATGGTGCCGAGAATAAAATCAGCGGATTGTTTTGCCGCACGAGTATATTCAGGTTCATCAAGGACCTTTGCACCTTTGGCCAGAGCTGCTATCATTAATCCGTTCCAATCTGTCAATATCTTATCATCCTTATGGGGATGTATGCGTTTATTCCGGGCAGCAAACAGTTGTTGCCTTGCAGCATCCAGGTGTTCTCTCAGGTCGGTTACAGGAATAGTAAGATCAGAAGCGATCTTGTCCAAAGCTTTCTGAATATGCAAAATATTATTTCCCATCCTTCTACCTGATGCTTCGTCTGAAAAATTGCCTCCATTTTCAACATTGAATGCCTTGATGGTAAATTCAACCACTGGTTCTGAGAGCACCTGACGTATTTCCTCTTCAGACCATACATAGAATTTACCTTCTTCCCCTTCACTATCTGCATCCTCGGCAGAATAAAATCCTCCATTAAAATCTGTCATATCTCTCAGGACGTACGTGAATATCTCCCTGGCAGTATTGCCATACTTTTCATCTCCACTCGCCTGAAAAGCTTCCAGGTAAGCCATGCTTAATAATGCCTGGTCGTATAGCATCTTCTCAAAATGGGGGACGAGCCATCCCGCATCTGTGGAATAGCGGTGAAATCCAAAACCAATATGATCATACACACCCCCATTTCGCATACTATCAAGAGTATTTTTTACCATGAAAATAGCCATTTCATCCCCGGTGCGCTTCCAGTAACGTAAAAGGAACATCAGGTTATGGGGTGTGGGAAACTTGGGTGCATTGCCAAATCCGCCATGTTCCTCGTCAAACATCCCGAACAACTGGTTGTATCCATCGTGAAGGGTGTCTTCGCTAAGCTCGTCTCCTTGTTGTGAAACCTGTTCCAATGCTGAAGTTATCTGAGCAGACCGGTTTTCCAATTCGTCCCTCTGCTTATTCCATATCGCCTTTATCCTGGGTACTAATTCCATCAGACCCACTCTCCCGAACTTACTTTCCTTTGGAATGTAGGTGGCAGCATAGATGGGATTCTTATCAGGCGTAATAATCATGGAAAGCGGCCAGCCACCGCTTCCGGTCATTGCCTGGCAGACAGACATGTATACGCTGTCAATATCGGGCCGCTCCTCACGATCTACTTTAATGCATACAAAGGTTTCATTCAATAGTTGAGCAACTTGATCATCTTCAAATGACTCTTTCTCCATCACATGGCACCAGTGACAGGTAGAATACCCGATGGACAGGAAGATCAGTTTATCCTCAGCACGGGCCTTTGTAAAAGCTTCATCCCCCCAGGGATACCAATCTACGGGATTATGGGCATGTTGGAGCAGGTATGGGCTTTTTTCGTTCATTAATCGATTGGAATGTCGATCTTGTGGTGTTTCTGCAGTCATATTCCTTCACGATTTTTCGTTGTTCATTTATGAATACTCATGGTTCTATCTATCAGTAATGAATATTAATATATAGTTTCAGATTGTCCACAACAGAACATGAATGACAGCACAGAAAAAGTTGATATCCCCAGAATACTTATTGCTGGGGACCGTTCATCCAGTGGAAAGACAACAATTTCCACAGGACTCATGTCAATTTTTTCCGATATGGGAATGCGGGTGCAGCCATTCAAAGTGGGATTGGACTATATTGATCCCAGTTATCATGCAGAAGCTACTGGCCGACCCAGCCGTAATCTGGATGGGTACCTGATGGACCGTGACACGGTCCTGGAGGTGTTCCACCACGGAATCAGTTTTAATGGTGGAGCAGATATTGCAATAATTGAAGGGGTAAGGGGACTGTACGAGGGGCTGGAAGGCTTAAGCGATATTGGCAGCACTGCACAGATCGCAAAGATACTGGACTGTCAGGTAATTCTTGTTATAAATGCGAGGAGTATTACTCGCAGTGCAGCTGCACTGGTCATGGGGTATAAAGCATTTGACCCTGATGTTCATATAGCCGGTGTTATCCTGAACAATATCGGTGGGGTAAGGCACGCTTTCAAAGCGCGACAGGCTATTGAAACATATACTGATATACCAGTGCTGGGAGAGATCAGGCGTGATGACTCCATGAAGATCAGCATGCGGCACCTGGGACTTGTTCCTGCTCTGGAAGGAAGGCGCAAACTTGACGATTTTGATCAGCGCATGTTGGAGATCAGGAATATTATCAGGGATGGGATAGAGCTTGACACACTGCTGGAGGTTGCCAGGAAAGTATCAACCCTGGAAAAGCCTAAAACCAATGTCTTTGAACCTAAAAACACAATTGGGAATCCAGTTATAGGTGTGGCTCTTGATGAAGCTTTTAATTTTTATTACCAGGATAATCTGGATCTGCTGGAACTATCAGGGGCAAAACTAGTATATTTCAGTCCTATCCACGACAACCATCCGCCAGATATGAACGGCATATATATTGGCGGGGGATATCCCGAACTGTTTGCACCCGAACTGGCTGCCAATGAAAGCATGAGGGAACATATTTTGGAAATGTCCCAGTCCGGAATGCCTATTTACGCAGAATGCGGGGGCTTGATGTATCTTACTAATTCTCTAATCACAGGAGCCATAAAGACATCCTCATACCGCACTGCAGATATGCCTGAAGGGGAACACAAGATGGTAGGTGCCCTGCCTGGTAAGACGCTTATGGGCCGCACCCGTGTGGTAAGTTACAGCAGGGGCGCTTTTATTGAGAATACTCCTGTTGGACAGCCTGATGATAAGTTCATTGGCCATGAGTTCCATCATTCAGAAATAATCGACCTGCCCGGCAATTCAAAATTCGGAATGAAATTGGAGCGGGGACATGGTATAAAGGACGGTTATGACGGGTTGATGGACAATAATACATTCGGGGTCTATTCCCATTTGCATGCAGCATCATTCAAAGAGTTTGCTCCGAGATTTGTGGCTTCATGCCTGAAATAAGCGCAAGATAAAAATTTCAATGTTTTGGAGCTTGTGGATATTTTTTATGCAGAGCCTCTAACTTCCGATTTAAGTTTTCATAAATTTCCCGTCTGTAATCTCCTGAGAAGTAGTCTATTCGTACAGCCATTGAGATACTTGAAGCAAGTGCCCTTGCGATCTTACCCCTTAACCACCAGGTTGACCCGAGAATGGCAGGATGCTGAAAAATGACTCCGTGTTTGGGTGATGGGGCGTTGCCCTTTAAGTGTTTGAACAAAGCCTTTTCAGCACCAAGTACCTGAACTGTGCTGGAAGGCATGTTTGTAAGTTTTTGCACGCTTCCTGCAATACTGATCAACCGCGCCCCAATATGTGCACCTGCAATAGCTGAAAGATTGGGTAAATTGCCTGTCATATATAATTCAATATAATCAGATAACCTGTCCCGATTTTCGATCAAACCGGAAATATTTATAGCCATAACTCTTATGATTTCTGCATACGACACCGGAAGGTCGATCCCCATTGAATGTTCGGCTATCTTCAGGATATCCTCATCTTCAACAATCCATGTATCAGGATGATTCCTGGTACCATACCTGGAAACAAAATGAACAAGTGGTTCGCTTTTCAGTTTAAGTTCAGGGAAATTAAGATCATATAACTCATTTAATCTTTCAGACAGAGCATTGATTATCCTGTTAAGGTCATCCATTGCTTCGATACTCTTGATCAATATTTGTTCGTCTGATTTTGCAGCACTGACCATTTGTCTGGTATATTCAATATTAACACTATGAAAAAGCTCATCATATTCCTGTTCAGATATTACAAATTTCCACTTCAATGCCAGTTGAAGAATGTCAGATCCGCATATCTCACTTACTTCCAAAGCACGGGGTGTTTCCTTCAATCGCTCAGCTAGCGTACGAACGTCCCTGGGATATAGATCACAGGTCACGATATTTTCGTTTTCAACAGAAAAGATGCCGAACCATGTTCTGATCAATTTCACTTAATATATGATATTCAAAATTGTATATAAGTCATCTGATTTTCAACTTTGTTAATATTCTACTATATCATCTTCAATATAATCTTCAAAATCATCTTCTTCAAACTCAATGTCCAGTACTTTCAGGACCCTGGAATGACCGTTTGAATCATAACATCGCCATGAACGTTCGTTATAGGGTGCTCCCACAATTATGTTGAAGCCCCCTACCCTGGCAAACAATGCAATATCGGCTTTGGAAGGATTGGTATTTGATGAGGGGTGACTGTGAACCGAGCCTGCCATTTTGACATTTGGCATCATGTATAATCTCAATACTGCACTTACCTGGTTGGATTCAGTGCCTGGAAGAAATATAACATCTTTGATTACTCCTTCCTCGGCCCGCAGCAGTCCGGCGAATTCCCTGGGCGCTGATGATTTTGAAACTTCAAGAATGAATTCCAATGTGGATCTTGCAATACCCTCGATCTTGGTTATACTAACACCTCAGATCACTACACAATACCAGTGACCGTGTCCTTTTTAAAATCAAATAGGCTGAGACTTTCTTCCCCATGCTTGATGATTAGCTTGCTATCATCAGTTATTTCACCTATGACCTTGGCAGTTATTCCCACATCTTCGAAAAATTCAATGCAGCGTGTTTCCTGGCCTGGCTGCGCCGTAACTATATATCCTGTGGCAGGGTAGATCTTGAGCCACTGGATAAAATCCACTCCTTTTGGGACTGGTATTTTTGCCAGGTCTACCACAGCTCCCTTATGGCTGGTCTCAAGCAGCATACCAAGTGTTCCTAAGGTTCCAGGGTTACTGATATCCTTCCCAGCAGTTACTACGTGGGCTTCACCTATGGTCTGCATGATCATGAATTTCTCCCATACTTCGGCAAATGTTTTCATAGTGGTGGTATCCCAGCTATAAGGTGAATTCAGACCAACTCTACCTTCCATATCATAGGCTGCAATTATCAAATCTCCTGTCCGGGCAGTGTCACTTCGTATCAGGCAGTCCCTTTTCGCAGTTCCCACAATTGCTACTGATAGGGATAAGTGAGGTGTGTCAGGATGCAGGTGCCCCCCTACCATTGGGACACCGAACT
>DATKUV010000204.1:0-4002 GCA_035530415.1 Candidatus Nanoarchaeia archaeon
TCATCAACTGCTTTGTTGACCTCATCCAGCGACAGTTCAGGATCAGCTATAATATCTGCAGCACCACAATGGATACATTTATTGGGACAGCGCATGGTAATCCCGATAGAAGCCTGGTCAGGCACTCGTTTTTTAAGCATCGAAGCTATCTGGGCTGAGATAAGCCTGTCAAAAGCCGTGCTTGGAACCGGGGGTGCCCAGGTAGAGATAATGATGTTATCAGCAGAAACAGAAATCGGCTTTTCTTCAAGGAATATTTTATTAATTCGGTTGATAATGGGTTTTGCTACTGGAGAGAGTGTTCCTTCTGGTACCAGCTGGACCTTGCCATTTTTGGTCTCAGCATTTAATTTAATATATGATTTATCATAGACGCGCATTTGATATCAATTTCCTGACCATATCAGATCGGTTACCATTATCACAAAACAATATTTTTTACGATTGATATTGTGACATCATGGTATAAATTCGAGTTATTAATTACCGATATTCTTTAATAATTCCATCTGATACTTGAGTTTTTTTCTTTTTTGTATTAGTCTGAATGTATATATTAAAAAGACGATCCAGATAACACCAAATGCAGCTAACATGGACTTGGCATATGAAATATTCGAAATTAATGTTTCCACAATATTACACTATCATGAATTTATCAGATTTAAATTTATTCCAATCTTTTTACTATATGCAGGTTTTGAACAAATTTGCCGAGAACATTGAGATATCTGTAAGCTCACACATTCTTACATTTTTTAGCGGTTATATCTATTGATATTAATATCCACCATATCCCTGGGTATGCCGTGTTTGTTTTTAACTAGATAATCTGTGATCAGTTTCATCTCTTTTTTGTAAAAACCAGCAATACTTTTTCCATATTCTACGCCCTCATTGGTCAGAACATACTCATATCTCTGGGTCCAGTGACCGTTTTTATCATAATATCGCAGGTCTTCGTCCACCAGCCCCATGGCAACCAGTATCTGAATATCTTCAAACAACTGGTCTGAATATGGGAAATCATATCTTTTATGGAACTGATAATCAAGCAGGTTTTTCAGGTGGTCAACATGAGCCAGCTGTCTTACAAGCCGATATATGCAGGTGATGTTCCTGATCCTGGGAATTTTTACTTTAGTACCGTCGTTCTCAGAGAACTGGTTGTGCAGACAATAGAAAATAAGCATAACCCCTTCTATATTCAGGTATTTTTCATTCCTGATAAAACGCAGAAGGTCAGGAGATAATTCTTTTATCAGACCGAGGATATCCTTAGGTGTTGCTTCCTGATCTTTCAGATACTGATGGGACGTGAATATACACAGTGATATCTGACGTGATATGCCCCGGACCAGACCGTTGGCAAGCGCAGATTCGTCATACATAAAGTGTTCCTCAACTCCTCGCAGTATCCTGGTACTTTTGGGAATGCCCTTAGCTACTGACAGGTCGATCAGCGCAGGTATCCCGTAGGTTTCAGTGAACCTGCGTGCCATTTCTCCTTCAAACATTTTCTTTGCCACACCATATCTGGCAATTGTTGATAGGGCCATCCTTACTTCGGGTTCAAGTGTTTTTTGATTGAACCGACTCAGCGTGCTGCATATATTTCCCTCTCTTATCTGCTGAAGCAGGAGATTGGCAGATGGCGGACCTTCTTGCTTTATGAAATTCAGCAGATCCCCATCATTGAACGTGGTAAAGAATTCAGAAACACTGAGTATGATCCTGGTCCTGTCATTTAGATTCTCAAGTGTATCTTCCAGGGCTTTAAGCAGCATGGCACGAACGCTCTGGGTTACGGGATTGTGGATAATGGCAGAATAATGGTGAGATCTGGCAATAAGCATGGATTCTGCAGCTGCAAGGGCCATATCTTCACTGTAACTGTCAACGCCTCCCAGTACGAGACGGCCATTATGAAGTTTGAGGCTGCCCACCAGCTGTTCAACATCGATTAAGCCAAGAGATACTCCTGTATGATACGAATCGCGCAGGAGGAAATCAATCCGATCGGCATCTATATCCCCTGAAACGATCTGAGCGAGGTGCTTTTTTTCAACCATATCCAGATCCCCTGTGTCAATGGCTGAAATGTCTTTAAAAAAATCATTTGCATCAATTCCAAAATCCGATTCTATCGCTTTAGCTATCTCATCATATTTGGGAAAATTATTTTTTATTATGTAGCTGGTGAACTTCTCATGGTTATAGAACCGCTCACCTTCGATCTCAGGTACATAAGCGGGATTCCTGGCAAGGACCCCCTCAACTGAATGGGAAAATGCAGAATGGCCCACATCATGCAAAAGCCCGGCAATCCTGACCTTCTGGACATCCTGGTCATCCAGTTCCAGTGCACGTGCGATCATATTGGCCACATGCATAGTACCTATGATGTGCTCATATCTGGTGTGATTGGCGCCCGGAAAA
The DNA here is from genome assembly GCA_035530415.1 of Candidatus Nanoarchaeia archaeon. GTDB lineage: Archaea > Halobacteriota > Methanosarcinia > Methanosarcinales > Methanocomedenaceae > Kmv04. The sequence goes on from DATKUV010000204.1 coordinate 2,440, forward strand.
GCAATATCGGCAAGTCCCAACTGTTGTATTCGGCGGAGGCGCTGTACTTCCCTGGTATTGATCAGCAATGCTTCCAGTTGGCTGATCGGAATGTGCCCATGGAGAGGATCGTGTATCGTGCCACCTGATTGCATGAATTGCTATTGGTTCATTAAGACACTTAAAAACTTGGATATTCAATTAACTTTTTATACGATTCATTAGATTTAAGGAGATACGTTTGCTCCATAATTTTAGAAATAAGTGAACTAAATGGACTCGTGGGGTAGCCTGGATATCCTAGTGGGCTTCGGTATTTGCCGCCTCTTTGAAGCGGTAATGAAGATACCCGCGGACCCGTGTTCGAATCGCGGCGAGTCCGTTTTTATTTTATTTATGTTTTCAGAAGGTACTCTACCAGGTCTGGGCTTAACCTTGTCTCCTTTTTCATTTTATCAAGTATTTCCTTTTGGGACTTACCTTCTTTCTTGAGATTATTTATCTTGTCAAACACGCTCTTTTTAATCTCATAATATTCGTTTATATCTTTACGGTGTCCCCACACATCACCTTCAAGAAGCTTTATATTCTGCATATCCAAAAATAGCAGAATTGATTTTGAAATAGTTTTCTTATACGAACGAGGTATATGCAAAGCCTTCATTTCCGGACAGGTCTGAACTAAATCAAAAATATCCTTATTTGAAGGTCTGAATGCCAAATGAATAATTTCTTCATCGATGCTCAATGTGTTAATTTCATCTTTAGAACTTACTACTCGAATTTTCATATTATTAACCCTCCAAAGTATCTCCTTAAAGATTATATTTTCACCACCCTATAAATCTCTTTCGGATAACTGGAATAAATTTATATCTGTATCTTAAATGATAAATATTGAAGTAATGCGAAATAGTTATGAGCATAACCCACATTTCAAAAAGAGTGAGTAATATCGATCAATATATAAGAAAAACCGTAACCAATATCGAACAGTGTGTTCATGGAGGCCGGGTGACGGAATATCTTAAGCATAATAGGACTGAATTGCTGGATTTCAGTGCCAATTTTAATCCAATAGGTCCTCCTGATAAAGGACAATTTGAAAAAATCATTGTTCAAACATTGGAAAATATTGAATCATATCCAGACAATCGCTATATCGAATTTAACATTGCAGCTGCTGGATTTGCCGGAGTAAAGCCTGACAATATAGTCCCTGCTAACGGTTCATCAGAAGCAATAAGGCTTATTTCCCAGACAATTTTGAGTAAAGGCGATGTGGTGCTACTTCCAAGGCCGACATTTGATGAATATGAATTGAATATCAGCCTTATGGACGCCGTACCTCATTCAATTAACTATGGGGATATGTTTCGTAATCCTGATCTCATCACTGATGATTTGCTGGGCAATTCAAAGGCATTGTTTATCTGCAATCCAAATAACCCCACAGGTACATTAATTGAAAGATCAAGATTAGAACAACTGGCCAGTAGATGCCAGGAAAATAAGACCTTTCTGGTAATTGATGAAGCGTTCATTCAACTCTCTGACCCTGCGCACAGTATAGCAGATCTAGTC
>DATKUV010000205.1:0-7373 GCA_035530415.1 Candidatus Nanoarchaeia archaeon
GGAGGAACCAGCTGGGCTGGAGTTGAAGTGTATAGAGCACGGCAAAAAGGTGATCTTGCCAGTGAAGGGATGGGAGAGCTGTTCTGGAATTGGGGAATACCCACTGCCGTAAGTATAGTTGAGAGTAATATTTCAGTACCTATAATTGCCACCGGGGGAATTCGCACAGGAATCGATATTGCAAAATCCCTGGCAATAGGGGCCTCCACGTGCAGTACAGCACTATCACTGGTAGGTCCGGCACTGAATGGATCAGAAGATGTAAAACGTAAATTGCAGGCAATGCTGGAAGAATTGAAAGTAGCCATGTTCCTGACCGGCTCTGGTAATATTGATGAGCTTGGACAGGTTCCATTGGTGATCTCTGGAAAAACCAGATCGCATTTGAACGAACGCGGGTTTGATACTTCGCATTTTGCACTACGATAAAAAAAGAAATAAATTATAATAATCTAGGAGGAATTTTTTTAACATGAAAGAGATAGGAATAGTAGCAGTCGGCGGCTATAATGAAATGGGCCGCAACATGACAGCAATAAGAGTGGGAGAAGACATTATTGTGATGGATATGGGACTCCGGCTCGACATGGTTCAGATACATGAGGATGTGGAACTGGACCGTAAGAATGCAAGGGATCTTATCAATATGGGAGTTATTCCCGATGATACTGTAATGAAACATGTGAATGGTAAGGTACAGGCTATTGTGTGCACTCATGGACACCTGGACCATATTGGAGCTATTCCAAAACTGGCCCATAAATATGATGCACCTATTATTGGAACACCATATACATCCGAACTGATCAAACAGCAGATAAAGAACGAAAAGAAATATAGGATAAAAAATAAAGTACAAGCTCTTTCTACAGGCAAGATACAGCAGATAACTCCTGATATATCTGTAGAATTAATCAGAGTGCAACACAGCATTATTGATGCAGCTTTCGCTGCAATTCATACGCCAGACGGCATTATACTGTATGCAAACGATTATAAGATAGATCGGACGCCGGTAATAGGCGAAAAACCTGATTTTGACAGGTTACGACAGATTGGGAAAGAGGGAGTTATTGCCATGATCACAGAAAGTACAAACTCTGGACATGTTGGAAAGACCCCATCTGAAAAGATTGCTGCTGATATGGTGTCTGATGTGCTATTAGGCACAGAGGAAGCAGAATCCGGAGTAATAATCACCACGTTCTCTTCCCACATAGCCAGGATCAAATCAATAATTGATGCAGCACAGGATATGGGGAGAATCCCGGTGTTATTGGGCCGGTCCATGGAAAAATATGTGAGTACTGCCCAGAAAATGGGTTTTCTGGATTTCCCTGAAAATCTGGAAATATATGGTCACCGCGCTTCTGTCGATAAAGCACTGAAACGAATAAATGATGATGGAAAGGAAAAGTATCTGCCAATAGTAACAGGTCACCAGGGTGAGCCTGGAGCTATTCTGACCAGGATCGCATCCAATAACACGGATTATAAAATAGGGAAAGGAGATAAGGTTGTCTTCTCTGCAAAAGTGATCCCAAATCCCATGACGAGGGCCAACCGCTATTCATTGGAAACAAAACTAAAGATGAAGGGAGCTCGTATATATGACAATGTTCATGTTTCAGGCCATGCATATAAGGAAGATCACTGGGAATTACTAAGACTGGTAAATCCGGATCATGTAATTCCGGCACACGGTAACGCCGTTATGCATAGTAACTATATGGAAATGGCTGAAGACGCGGGTTATGTTTTCGGAGACAATGTTCATATTATGCGAAACGGCGAAGAAATGCTGATTCAATAAAAAACAATAATAAATACTGAACAGGAATTCTCATGGATTTAATTGAAGAGATAAAGAAACGGGGTGGGCTTGTTGAAGGATCGATCCAGAACCTGATGCCTATCGGGCACCCGGATGAACTCTACAGGGCCATGCGCTACTTGTTCGATGCTGGTGGAAAACGATTACGACCTGCCACACTCATGTTATCAGCGGAAGCTGTTGGAAGTGATTCTGCAAATCTGGTCCCGGCTGCTACTTCAGTTGAATTAGTGCATAATTTCACATTAATACATGATGATATTATGGACCAGGATAATCTCAGAAGGGGAATGCCAGCAGTCCATGTGAAATGGGGTTTGTCTGGTGCTATACTGGCAGGAGACACTCTTTATTCCAAATCGTTCCATATTCTCAGCCAGACAAATGCCAGTGCTGAGAGGATGCTGGAATGCATGACTCTAATGTCCATTGTTTGTACCGAAATATGTGAAGGTCAGTGGATGGATATCAGTTTTGAGAAACGCAGTGATGTCTCAGAAACCGAATATATGGAAATGGTTGAGAAGAAGACCGCTGTGTTATATGCAGCATCTGGCAAGATGGGAGCCATCCTTGGAGGTGGTACTCCTGAAGAAGCTGAAGCTTTGTGGGAATTTGGCCGCCTGACCGGGATCGGTTTCCAGATATTCGATGATGTGCTTGATCTGATCACGCCGGAAGATGTCCTTGGCAAGATCAGGGGTAGCGACCTGATGGAAGGCAAACGGACACTGATCGTTATTCATGCCAGGGATAATAATGTTGAACTGGATGTGTTTGGAAAAGGAGATGCCAGCAAAGAAGAGATCGATGAGGCATTGAATATCCTGGAAGCTTCAGGTTCTATAGCTTATGCCCAGACCACTGCTGAACGATATGTGGCTGAAGGGAAAGCAAAACTGAATGTCCTGCCTGACACCGAAGCAAAAGAAATTCTCCTGGCCCTTGCTGATTATATGATCGAGAGAAAATTCTGAATAAATATATATTTTATTTACTGAAACTATGACCGAACAATGTACAAAATGTAATGGATCTGGCATCTTAGAATCCATCCATCAGGAATGTCCTGATTGCAAGGGTTCCGGGAAACCGAAAAGCCTGGATCTGACCAAAATGACTGAGAAGGATCTTGGCAATCTGATGCAGGGTGGAGGAAAGTGCCAGAGATGCGGTGGTTCAGGGAAGATCACTATTGAGAATAAATGTCAGACTTGCGGAGGCAGGGGCGAGATACTCAATTGCCAGGTATGTGGAAAGACCCTTGGACCTGAAAGTGATGGAGAACTCTGTGTTGCCTGTGCCAAAAAGCCGCTGGTACATAAATTGAGCCCTGCCTGTGACACCTCTGACCTGGAGATCGGCAAGATCTATGAGGGTGATGTGGACAGCCTGGCAAATTTCGGTGCATTTGTGAATCTTAATGCAAGCACCCGCGGGTTGGTACATCAGAAAAATATTACACGATCACCTGAAGCAGGCGACCAGATATTTGTGGTGGTAAAATCCATTGCCTCGAATGGTAACATCGACCTGGTACCTGCGAACTTAACAGAATACCAGATTATACAGGTGGAGAAGGACATACCCCGTATCCAGATATCTGCACTTAATGAAAATGTAGGTAAATTAGTACATATTTCGGGCGAGGTCATCCAGGTAAAACAAACCGGTGGACCCACCATATTTACTATTGCTGATGAGACAGGCACGGTACCGAGCGCAGCTTTTGAAAAAGCAGGGCAGCGCGCCTATCCTGAAATAGAATCTGACATGATCGTCAAGGTAATTGGCGAACTGCGTGCCAGGAATAATGAATTACAGATCGAGATCAGGGAGATACGTCAGCTCTGGGGTGCGGATTCTACTACCATACTGGAAGAGATCGAAAAAGCTATCGATACCCGCTCAGAACCGCATGTGACTGAATTCCTGGTAGAAAGCCAGATAATGGAAGCTCTGCGTCCTAAGATGCGGCTGGTTGCTAAGGAAATCCGCAAAGCAATCTATCATTCAAGACCAATTGTGATGCGGCACCATGCCGATGCTGACGGCATTACCTCTGCCATTGCCATTGAGAAAGCCATAATCCCTCTGATCAAGGAAGTGGGAGGGTCAGATGCAGGATATCATTTTTACCGGCGCTCACCAAGTAAGGCCCCTTTCTATGAGATGGTGGATATAACCAAGGACATTTCATTTGCAACCAGCGATAACGAAAGGCACGGCCAGAAGATGCCGCTGATCATACTGATGGATAACGGCAGCACAGAAGAGGATGTGCCTGCCATGTTGCAGGCTAAGGTGTACGGTATGGATCTGGTAGTGGTGGACCATCATCATCCGGATGATGTGGTTGACCAGTACCTGCTGGCTCATGTGAATCCGGCCCATGCTGGCGGGGATTTTGGGATCACAACTGGCATGCTTGGTACCGAGATAGCCAGGATGATAAATCCTGATGTCACTGATGAGATACAGCACCTCCCGGCAGTTTCAGCTGTGGGGGACCGCTCAGAAGCGCCTGAGGCTGAGAAATATATTTCCCTGGTATCTTCCAGATACAGCCTGGATGACCTGAAAAATATGGCAATGGCACTGGATTATGAAGCCTTCTGGCTCAGGTTCGATGTGGGGAAGGGAATCATGTATGACATTTTGAACCTTGGCAATCTAAAACGGCACAGACAACTGGTTCCCCTCCTGGTCAAGCAGGCTAAAGAGGCAATCGAAAACCAGTTGGAAGCCTCCATGTTAGGTGTCAAGACCCAGAAGCTGCCCAATGGGGCACTGCTCAATGTACTTGATGTGGAGAACTTTGCCCACAAGTTCACGTTCCCTCCCCCCGGTAAGACCAGTGGGGAAGTGCATGACAGGTTGTGTAAACAGACTCCTGATAAGCCTATTATCACCTTAGGTTACGGCCCGGATTTTGCAGTGTTGCGCAGTCGGGGTGTATTGATGAATATTCCCCAGATGGTGAGAGAGCTGCGCGAGGAGATCCCGGGCGCGAGTGTGAATGGCGGCGGACATCTGGTTGTAGGGAGTATTAAATTCGTGGGTGGAATGCGCAAGGAAGTGCTGGCTAAATTGGCTGAGAAGATGGGGCGGGCTAAAACCGAATTATGATGGATTTTGCATCAGCGAATAAGCCATTTCCACAAAGGTATAAATTTAATCCTGCCGTCTGTATTTTCCAGATATTTTGTCAATAAAATCAATTCTTTGACATGTTGCAGAAATTCGTCAGCAAATTCCAACATTGCTTTAGTCTCCCTTTCATCAATCTCATCAGTATATGAAACATTTATCGCGGTCAGTGAACTGTCCCTGTCTTTTATGACAAAATCAACTTCACCCTTATTTTTCCAGTAATATGGCTCTTTGCTTCTTCTTTTCAGCTCAAGGAACACCAGGTTCTCAGCCAGTCTGCCTTCATCCTTTGAAAACATGAACGATACGGCATTTCGCAGCCCATTGTCGATGCAGTAAACTTTGCGGGGATTTACCTGCTGTTTTTTTAGTGAATAGCTGAATATGGGAACCAGATATATCAGATTGATATCTTCAAGGAGAGAGGCACCATGATCTGCAGTGGCGGTGATCCTGATGTGTCTGCGAAGGCAGCGGGGCACAGCAAGGAGACAAAGGCGCGGTATTATAAGAAAAGTGAGTTATGAGGAGGCGCAGGAGTCGTTTGGGAGGCATCATCCGGCATTTGTGGAAGGGTGGTGATAATTTTCAGGAACTAGTGTCGTGTCAAGTTTATAATGTTGCACTGTATTTATACCAATATATTCAATTTGAGGGGATTGAACATGAAAAAATACATCGTAACACTTTCTAAAGAAGAACGTGAAACTCTTAGTGCACTTGCTTCAAAAGGCGAACATAAATCACAAAAAATCCTAAAAGCTCTGATTCTACTTGCGTCTGATGAAGGCGAGTATCAAGTAAAAAGTTCGATCAACGAAGAAATTGCCGGCGTCCTGAACATTAGTATGAGAAAGATCGATCGTGTGAAAGAACGTTTTGTCATGGAAGGTATCGATACTGCTCTAAACGGAAGAAAGAGAAATCGGATCTATACTAAAAAAGCTGATGGAGATTTTGAAGCCCACTTGATTGCATTATATTGCAGTGAGCCACCCGAAGGCTTTGCAAGATGTTCTCTGAGATTATTAGCCGACAATGTTGTTGAGCTTGGTTATATTGATAGCATCTCCCATGAAGCGATACGTGGCATTCTAAAAAAAACGAAATTAAACCTTGGCAAAGAAAAGAGTGGGTAATTCCACCTGCGCAAAATGGTAGCTTTGTTGCGAATATGGAACAGGTGTTAGATGTTTATAAACGGCCGCTTGATTCAAGATATCCTGTTGTATGTATGGATGAATCTACAAAGCAACTGATTGGCGAAACAAGAATTCCCATTCCTGCTTCACCAGGCCAGCCAATCAAATATGATTATGAATACAGGCGTTGTGGTATGAGCAATATTTTCCTCGTCTGTGAGCCATTAGCAGGAACGCGTATGGTGAAAGTCACAGAAAGAAAAACCAAGCAGGATTGGGCTTTTTTTGTGGAGGAAATTGCAAATCAATATGAAACAGCAGAAAAAATCACACTGGTCATGGACAATCTAAATCCTCACGAACCTAGATCGTTTTATGAAGTATTTCCGCCAGATAAAGCAAAAGCAATTTGGGATAGATTCGAGTTTGTGTACACTCCGAAACATGGTAGTTGGTTGAATATAGCTGAGATTGAATTGAATGTTCTCACAGGGCAGTGTTTAAAAAGAAGAATCGATGACATTGAATTTGTTAGAACAGAAGTAATGGCTTGGCAAAATTTCAGAAACAATAAGGATGCGAAAGTCAATTGGCAATTCACAACTGAGGATGCCAGGATAAAATTAGCTAGACTTTATCCGACAGTAGAGAGTTGACGCGACACTAGTTCCAACTCCTACACTAATAGCACATGATCTCAGTAAAAATTTTGGGAAATAATTAGCTTCTGATTGGGCTTCTAAGACTTATGCTGAATTCGTAAAACGCACTTTCCGCAGGTAAATCTCAAAAGTGAATCATTTAGTTAAACATTTAATCATGTCGGATAATTGCGGTTTTCAAAATATGCGTGAAAATGGTTTAGAATTATGTATGTCAATTTTATACCGAAGTTTGCAAATTGTATACTAAAACCTACCTTTCCCACGTATAATCATCGATTTCTAATGAGATTTAATTATAAATATCGCCATCTGCTATTGTTTTTTCTATTTTTTTGTTGTTCAATATTATGTTTGTCCAATAATTATTACGTCCAACATTTTAGTACTTTGATTAGACTTTTCTGATGTCTATGGATGGCGTTTTAAAAGGAGACTGTTACATTACATGTTGGTACGATGAAATTAACCGCAGATGAACGCTGATAAACGCGGATACGCCACCTGAAAATCTGCGTTCATTTGCGTTTATCTGCGGTTTTATCTTATCCACCAACACGAATTGTAACGGTCTCTTTAAAA
>DATKUV010000206.1:0-7618 GCA_035530415.1 Candidatus Nanoarchaeia archaeon
TTAAAATATCAATATTATTCATAAATACGCTGCCGCCTAACACAAAAACCTTTGTATCCAGAATTGCATTGATAGAAGCCAGACCCCTGGCAAAATATTTTGCAGCTTTTTGAATAATCTCTTTTGCCCTCGTATCACCTCTGCGATATGCAGAAAAAACTTCCTCAGTGGTCCCACCATAATCTCTGGCAATAGCCACTCCTGAGACCAATGCTTCCAGATCCCCGAAATTACCGCAGCCGCATGTGGGTCCGTCTTCCACTAAATAAATATGACCAAGATGCGGAGCATTTCCGTTTTTTCCTTTAATCAATCTTCCATTAACATATGCGCCGCTGCCTATCCCTGTACTCCAGGTAACATAAACCAGGTCATCTTCTCCTTTACCGGCTCCAAACAACCTTTCTGCAATTGTTGCAGCAATTGCATCATTATCGATCACCAATCTGTGATAAATCTTTGATAATTCCTCTTCAAGGGGAATCTCGATCCAGTCGTTAGGAATGACCCCCCTTCCCTGGGTTAATCCACCGCACAGGTTTGGTGCAACAAGGAAAATATGACCATTTTTTTTTTTGAATGGACCACAACTACCGATCCCCACGGCATTGATCTCATCTTTACTAATTCCTTTTAAGTCACAAAGATACCTTATTAACAAATCTAACTGTTGGGGTATTGTCTTAATGTCCCCTTCCAATTGGACAGGCTGGTATACTTTGGCCTGTATTTTTTCTCTATTTGCCAGGCTGACAGTTATTTTAGTCCCACCAATGTCCACGGCCGCAAAAAATGAAGGCACCATATCATTACTCCTTTTTCATCTCATAATTAGGAGGCACAACCAGCACCAGCACTTTTGATTTGCGCAATACCCTTTCAGTGACGCTTCCTGCTATCTTCTTGAGCCCGCTCTTTCCGTACGTGCCCATAATTATCCAATTCACACCATTCAATTCCGCTGTTTCAACTATTCGCGTGGACGGATCTCCATTTTCAATGACTGTTGTGATTTTTTCGGCATCCAGACCGCTTTTTACCATTGCATCCCTATAAGTTCCCAGCAATTTTTCAGCCCCTCGTTCCATCCATTGTTTTCGTTCCTGGCCAGATGGAGCGATCACATGAATCAGAATAAGCTCGGCAACATGTTTTCTGGCAATCTTTAATGCGACCTGGGCTGCCTTTTTAGAATATTCGGATCCATCAATAGGTATCAGAATCTTCATAGTCAAAAATAGGTTATCTGTAATGTATATAAATTATGTGAAGAAATACTATATGTAACTCATTGGTTGTTATACATAGGTGAATTTATTATGAAATATGAAAAATTCAAAAAGATCAAAAAAAAAGACCATTCTGAGGTCACACGCCTGTTAAAAAAAACTACGCATCTCACAGCCCGCGAATGGGTGATAGCCAGATTATGCGCGGATTTTAAGAACACCCAGGGACATAGTGCGATGACCTGGATCGGAGAACATCTTCCTGAATTGGTACCTTTTTTCCATGAGCCCTACTCCAGACAGGAAGTCTCAAATGCCAGGGCTACTTTCAAGAAAAAGCTGGAACGTTCGGGCACTACATTATTCTATTCATATTACAGCGGCCTTATCTCAAAAGAAGAAATGCTGGATATCATTCATAATATCACTAACAATATGAATACCCTGCTTGACATGGAAAATGTAGCAACAGACAGCGACCACAGCGAGGGAGTGCAGAATATCATGGTAGATATATTACGGCAGATCAATAAGGCTATGGAGGAATAAGATCTTTCAGCTTGGCTGTTTTGATTATTTGTTCGTGATCAAATGCCAGTGCAGGCAGGTTTTCCGGATCAAACAGCAAAGCATCCTGTGCATCTGATGAGGCTTTCAAAGTGCCGCAGCCTGCAGCCTTATAACACACAGATGCGGTATGGCCCCTGGGGTCCCTGCCCGGGTCTGAGAAAACACCCACCAATCCCTTCAATTCTACATCAAGTCCGGTTTCTTCCCGAGCTTCACGTACTGCAGCTGATTCCACAGTCTCGCCCACCTCAACAAATCCTCCAGGCAGTGCCCATTGTCCCTGGTATGGAGGATTATTTCGCTGTATCAACACTATCCTGTTATCCATTATTATGATTATATCCACTGTAAGCAGTGGTGTGATGGGTCTTGTCATGGTATGACCCCCTTGAAATTTATCTCTTCTGCAAATTGATCAATGAATTTGTTTAGGAATTCATTCCTCTGTTTTACCATAGCACGGGCAGTGTCGGTGTGTAATGACCCGGGAAGTAGCATTAATTTTGAGAGAATATGATCAAGGCTATATTCATTATCATCCAATTCCCGATTCTCGGCCATAGGGTCATCAATGTGGTACATCTGCCGGCCAAGTGCACCTGTGTATGCAAATGTCATGGCAGCACCCACGGCTCCTGAGACGTCCAGCCTGTCCGCATCCTGCAATATCCTGGCTTCAAGACTGGCCGGTTCAATGTTCGAGCTGTACCTGTGGTTTTCAATGGCATATATTACAGAAGATATTTTCCCATCCGGAAATCCGGCATCATTAAGGATTTCCTGTGCAAGATGAGCAGATACCGCAGCATGGTCAACTTCCGGGTTTTGTAATTCAGCTGGCCTGCCGATATCGTGCAGCAGTGCTGAGGCCTCCAATATCTCAGGGTCTCCTCCTTCGATATGTCCAATATGCAAACATAGTTCTCTTACCCTGAGTGTGTGGGTGATATCATGACCACCGGTGGGCTGCTTTTCGAAGATGACCCTGATCGATTCTGCTATAAGATCTATCATATTGGATTTTATTACGATCTTCTATTTCTTTTAACTTACCTTTCCAACATTAATTCGTGGATTTTTGTGTGATCATTGTTTTAATACGTTAAATATAAAAACTGCTTGTCTACAAAATATTAAGTATAATTTAATATATTATGTATAATATTAATTAATAAATTTTCTAACCTGAAGAGGAGGAAAAATATGAGCGAAGAGAAATTAATAGCACATATAAAAGAACGTCTTGAAAATGGACGAATGCCAGAAGCAATAAAGGATGCTGGGTTAATGGATTCCCTGATCACACAAGAAGATCTTGAATATTATATTAATCTATACCTTGAAAAAGGATGGATCTCAAAAGCCATTATAGGGGCAAAAGCTGCTGGAATAGACCTTCCTGAAGAAACAATAATGGGTTATATTGACAAATATCTGGAAGAAGAACTGATATATTCTGCCATTGAAGGTGCAAGAGTTCTGGGCATTTCGCTTTCAAAAGACAAGCTTATAGAAACCGGGAGAAAATGTCTTTTGAAGGGAAAGCTCCACCATGCGATGGAAGCCTATAAATTATCAGATTCCCCCCTACCTGAAGAAGAGCTGGTAATATGCGGAAATTACTGTTTACGTGAAGGGCAGCTCAACACAGGTCTGGAAGCTTACAAGTTAGCAGATAAGGCATTGCCTGAAGATTATCTTGTTATCTGTGGTGAAAAATGTTTGGAAGAAGGTATTATCAGTCGTGCCTTAGAAGCATACAAATTAGCGGATCAGATTCCCATAAAAGAAAAACTTCAAGAATGTGCTGCCAAATGTCTGGGTGAAGAACGACATGACGAGGCAAGAAAGACCTTAGTTACGCTTAATAATCTATATCCTGGAAGTCAAATGAAGTGAGTATATAATCTCACTTTTAGTGATTAATATTCAAATCTCTACTTCTTCTTTTTCGCTTTTGGTTTCTTAATTAGTAAAGATGATACATAACTATTGGATCGTTTGAGCCATTCCTGGAATTTTTCTGGATCATGGTATAAAGATTCTAGCAGTACAATATATTCCTTCATTTTCCGTTCCTTCATAGGTTCAAATTGTGTGGCTTCATCATATGTGGAAAGTATCTCTTCCCAATCTGATTCTGACAGTCTGATAAAAATACCATCCTGGAACACTCCAGTAAACATATTATTATTAACAAAATAAACCTGGCATCCGAACATCTTTTTTTCTCGCACTTGAAAGCTCCCATTGTATATTCAAGAAATTCCATTAATCCTTCATTAGGCTTTTTCCAGGTCATATTTTTCATCCTTTATCTAGTAAATTATTTTTATCGATTATTTAATCATTGATATTAAAGTTTATATCGATTTCAAAAACGAAGTTTTATGACCGGGTAATACTATTGTGATTACTACAACACTTGGAGCTGTTAAAAGATTAAGATACAAATAACAGAAAATAAGTACTTTGTTATCAGAAATAAGGATGGATCCGAAGATAGTGTATTTACCGGTCGTCAACCACGTCAGGCAGCTTTAAAGGCAGCAAACCGCATAGGTGGGACAAAAAAAACCCCCGTTGAGATTAATTTACGAGAGCGTGGGACCAAGAAAGTCCATACATTCATGGGTTGGAAAGAAACGGTAGATGCACCTGCCAAAAAGCCTGCCTGGATGGGAGATAAGATTAATAAACCATTTGTTAAAAAGGTTGGAGTTGAAACTCTAGAATAGAACTTTCAAACCCACTTTTATATCTTTTTTAATAATAATCTTCTTTTTATTCAATCATCATTTAAACATCACAAAATAAAATTATATTTATATAATAAAAGCCAGAGTGTTTTTAGATAAGAAGTTTCTGGAAAAAACCTGATTTTATGTGGTGGGTGCTGGTGCTCTGATCACTTTTCGGAGAATATACAGATATCTGTAACTAACTGTAGATTTTAATGGAAACAGTATCATGGAGATATTATTCGATATTTCCGGATTTTTTGTGATATTTCTACATGTTCTGGTCGCTTATGCATGGTATAAACTGATAAAATCCCATTCAGAATTTTATTTCATCAGATTATTAATTCAAACGCTTTATAAGTATAATCAAAACATTTATGAATACATTGAACTACATATTCAATGGTGATAATATGGTTAAATTAACAAATGAAGTACTAGAAGTTATAAAAAAGCAAAAACCACTTCCAATTGCAACTGCAGATAATACAGGCAAACCAAACGTGGTTTTTGTTGGAATGTGGAAATTTATTGATGACGAAACAATCTTGATCGTTGACAATTTTTTCAAAAAGACAGCTGACAATCTGAAAATGAACCCGAAAATAGCTATAGTAGCTTATGATGGTGAATCTAAGAAATCATATCAGATTAAAGGTACAGTGGATTATTTGGAAAAAGGAGATCTATATCAGGAAGCAAAAGTCATGGCAGATTCTAATAAGCTGCCTGGTAAAGCTGCGGCAGTGGTACATATTGAAGAGGTTTATGATGCAGTATATGGATCCCATGCTGGAGAACGTATAGCATAATTATAAATCTATTTTTTTTTTACTGGAATACTGGTGATATATTTGACAGAAAAAGAACAAAACGAACAACCTGATGAAAATATCTATATTGGGGATGAATACGCTGAAGACGAGGAGAAAGTTGAAGACTCAACAAACGAACTTAAAGGTCGGTATGATCTTTTGTTACCTCCAGGTATACCAGAATCAATTATTGTTGAATTGGTTGAAGAATTTGATCTTGAAGCAACTATGAGAGTGGTTAATACAAGTAACGAAAATGGGGGTATTGGAGAGCGGGAAGTATTGGTTTTACGAGGTGACCAGGATTCTGTTAATAACGCCCATGATTACATGATCAACAGAATGCGTAACCTTTCTCAAGATTTTAAAAGCCCCTGGGTAAAAGACTGATACAACTATTTCAATACCTTTTCGCCGTACAACGCCGCACCTAGAGCATTTATCATTTGGGGTTCGGGCGGCACTTCTATTTTTGAATTCAGCATTGAATTCATGGCATCTATAATACCTGTATTCAAAACCGTACCACCGATCATAGTTACATTTTCAGCAGGCGGGACCATTTGAGAAATACGCCTTGCAAAGGCAAGATGTATTCCGTGTACTACTTCTTCCATAGTATACCCCTTTACTAATTGGGAGATCATCTCTGAAATGGCAAACACACCGCAGGTGTTGTTTATCTGTGCACCTTCCCGAACCCTGTTGTGCAATTCTCCAAGGGATGCTACCGGAATGTCAAAATAATGGGCTGCCAATTCCAGGAATGCACCAGTCCCTGCACTGCATTTGTCATTTATTAAAAAGCTATTATTTCTAAGGTCTATTACTTTTGTATCCTGCCCGCCAATATCTACTATCACCTGTGTTTCAGGAAAATGATATATTGCACCAAGTTTTGCAGCTGTTATCTCTGTTATTGCATCTCTATGAGGTACCTTTTTCCTGAAATAGCCTGTGGAAATTATTTGCATTTCATCAATATCGGCATCCAGCAGCTCCTGCCATCGATGACTGGGTACGACTTTCGATCGGGTCACCTTTGCATCATGAAGCAGTACGATCTTGGCTGTGGTAGAACCCACATCAAGTCCTATCAAGTTGATACCTCCAGCATCTCTGAAAAAGCTTCAAGCCTGAGTACTATTTGTTCCGGGGTCAGGCGTGGCAGGTCGCCCTGGACTGTAAGAACAGGATAATCCAGGTATTCCCTGAATATCTCGTCCTCTAATGTATGATGACAGGCAAACTGGGTGTAATGGATCACTCCATCTACGTTGCGCTTTTCCAGTTCCCTTTTGATAACTTTTATTCTGGTCTCAATAGGTCCTGAAAAGGAATAATCTTTATAACTTATGGCAAGGGATCTGAGATCCTCACCTCCCAATCTAATGAATTCGTATGGCAGTTCGTCATACACGATATGCAGTCCTAAACTCTCAGCTACTTCATGGAAATCAGGATAGATAGGGGGAACACCTATCAGTGCCACCCGGCTGGAATATTCTATGTTCGTTCTGGGCATACTATCCAGATACTTTTCAAAAGCAACAGGATCGCCTTGAAGATCGCTGAATGAAATTAGAGCGGAAAATACATCAGATGCCCGAACCTGGTCTTCTACTCTTAGTCTGTCCAGTGCCAGACCTTTCTGTTTCAAATCCCATACTTGTTTGAACATACCAGTTTCTTTTATGCCGCCTAAGAATTCGGTGAGATTAAGTAACTGGGATTCCAGATAATCAGGGTCTTTGTCAAAAGGATAAAAGAAATAATGTGTTGGCTTGCCGTTCATTGCCACTTTCTGCCCGTCTACTAATGCATTATGACAGTCACCACCTGCCACAACGACAAGTGAATCTATATCAATTCCACCATCCAAAATCAATTCCCGCCAGACAGCGGTCCATGCACATAGCTTACTGCGGGGACTTATACTTGAAGTGGGTACGATATTGTTCACATCGAATGGCCGCCAGTTGCATGCATATATTAATTCGGGAGGGATCAGGGCTGTGATACCAACAGTTTTTTTCATTGGATGACAAATATGCATGGAAGATAATATTTCTTTTGTACACAAATATTTAGCTATAGGACAATCTCAAACTAAAGCCAGATGTGAAAAATTCGCACTATTTAATGTTTTATTAAAATTACAGAAAAGAAAGTTAAGTGAGCATAGCAGCGATCCAGAGTTCCCAAGGGCTCTCGCACCTCAGTACAATAAAGAACGTGGGAAGGCTTATCTGCTGTGTTC
>DATKUV010000207.1:0-5244 GCA_035530415.1 Candidatus Nanoarchaeia archaeon
GATTCAAGGAGCAGTGCACTGCAATCCTTGCAGGTGGCCCTTAAGATCTTTCGTAATAATTTTGCAAAACCCACATGGATGACAGGTGCGATCAATTCCACATGCCCGAAATGGCCGGGACATTCCCCTGCCCTGCCGCCACAGGTCTTACATCTAAGACCGGGGTCAATGACACCCATTTTCGGATCCATCAAACCCATCTCTATAGGGAACCCGTCGTCATCATATGTATCTGCCGTGATGACCCTGGTCACGCTCATCTTTCTGTACTCTTTAGGCGAGATAAGCCCGAATGTTATTTCCTTAATTCTTTTTGGAATTACCGATATCATTATCATCACCTCTTATACTGCATCCTCTAGCACAAGTCTGGGAGCCACGCCCAAGGATTTGATCTCATCCAGAAGCAGTTTGAAAGCATAACTCATTTCTACCGGATATATACCGGTCTCAGCACCGCAGTTGGGGCAGAATACCATATTCCTCCTCTTATCCTGGGTAGCTACCATTCCGCAAGTGGAACATACCAACTGGATCACTCTATCGGATTCATCCAATAATCTCTCTTTCAGTGCAAGTGACGCCCCGTGACCTATCATCACATCACGTTCCATTTCACCGAATCTGAGACCTCCTTCCCTGGCCCTGCCTTCTGTGGGCTGTCTGGTGAGCACCTGTACCGGACCCCTGCTTCGAGCATGGATCTTGGATGCCACCATATGATAGAGTTTCTGGTAAAGGATCACACCTACGAATAGGTCTGCTTCGATCCTTCTGCCTGTGATCCCGTCATAGAACACTTCTTTACCTTTATGGGAATAACCAGCTCGTTTTAATGCCATTCTCATATCGTCTTCAGATTCACCTGAGAAGGCTGTGGCATTGATGCGCCTCCCTTCCAGGCTGCCAACTTTTCCACCAATCATTTCCAGTACATGGGCCACGGTCATCCTTGATGGAATTGCATGGGGATTAATGATCAGATCAGGAATTACTCCCGATTCTGTAAATGGCATATCTTCAAAAGGCATGATAAGTCCCAACACACCCTTCTGGCCGTGCCTGGACGCAAATTTATCGCCAAGTTCAGGGATTCTCTGATCCCGCATACGTGCTTTGGCCAGCCGTGCTCCATTCTGGCTCTCTGTAAGAATAACTGAATCTACAATTCCTTTTTCATTGGAACGCATGGTTACACTGGATTCACGTCTCTGCTGTGGACTTAAACCCAAATCGGTAGGTTCTTCAAGGAATCTTGGTGGAGATGTCTTCCCTACAAGAACATCATTAGGTCCAACAACTACCTCCGGATTTACAATTCCATCGTCATCCAGTTGGGAATATACTTCCAGTCCTCTTGCACCCCGTACTTCCTGATCTGGAATTTCAAACTTATCTTCCTGACCGCCTGGATAACGCCTCTCTTCACCTTCCAGTGTCCTGATGAAATGGCTTCGTCCTAAACCCCGATCAATACTCCCTTTATTGATAACCAGTGCATCTTCAATATTATAACCTTCATATGAGAGTACAGCCACAACAAAATTTTGACCTGCAGCCCGGTCATCAAAACCTATGACATCACATGTCTGGGTATGCACCAGGGCTTTTTGAGGATAATGGAGTATGTGTCCTCTTGTATCAGGACGCAATTTCATATTTGCACTAGGTATACCGAGGCACTGCTTCACCATTCCTGCACCCATGGTATTCCTGGGCGAGGCATTGTGTTCAGGGAAAGGTATCATACCTGCACAGATACCTAATATCAAAGACGGGTCGATCTCAAGGTGTGTATGGTCAGGGTTCAGGTCTGCTTCGTATACTGCTACAAAACAGTTCTCTTCTTCTTCAGCGTCAATATATTCTACCAATCCCATCTTGACCAGGTCGTCGAACACTATCTCCCCGTTTTTAAGCTGCTCAATATGGTCATCGTTCAGAAAGGTTTTTCCATTCTCAACAATTATAACGGGTCTACGAGCCCTGCCATCATCACTATTGATAATAACCTCGTGAGTTGTTGTATAATAAGTTACATTTACCTGTATGGGTATGGTAGCTGATCGGCGCAATTGCCGAATGTTTTTCACAAGTTCTTCGGGTGCATCATTATATCCTAATAGTTCACCATTCAAAAACACCCTTGTTCTATTCAAAGGAGTCACCCCCGTCATTATATTCAATATTTTCTTCTATGGCTTCCAGTTCTGTGGCATAAGTGCCGCGCCCTTCTTCAAGACCCAGCACATGTGGTGCAAATGGTACAACGCCGAGATTAACGAGAGTTTGTTTCAGGTTTTTGTTCCCAAATATTTCTGTGGAGATCTCCACCATCTGGGCAAAGTTCTTTACCAAACCGCAGTTGGGTCCTTCTGGTGTTTCTGAAGGACAGATACGCCCCCATTGAGTAGGATGTAAATCCCTTGCTTCGAAATGAGGTTGTGCTCTGGATAATGGTGAAATTACACGGCGCAGATGTGATAGTGTTGCCATATAATCAATGCGGTCCAGCAATTGCGATACACCGGCCCTGCCGCCAACCCAGTTCCCTGTTGCCAGAGGGTGTGCCAGTCTTTCGGTAAGTACATCGGCCCTGACTACAGTTACTACATTAAGTTCGCGATTACGCATATTGGCTCGCTCTAACTGGTATTTTACATCCCTGGTCAGCCTGTTAAATGATACTCTAAATAGATCTTCCATCAGATCCCCGCTGAGTTTGAGACGTTTATTGGAATAATGATCCTTATCATCAGGCTGTCTTTTTCCAAGAGCCAGCTCAAAACAAGCTTCTGCCATCCTGCCAAGATACTGGGCTTTGACGATCTTGTGCGCAGGGTCATTGCCAATATGGGGCAATAAATACCTGTCTATTACATAATTGGCTCGTTTTACCTGATATTCCCCTGTCTGGCCTGCAGCTACCCTGCTCCCTACCTTTTCAACAGCTTCTTCAATGGTATGGACCTCTGCTTCTTCCAGGTTCTCAAGCATGAATTTGATGATTTCAGGATCATCAGATACTGAATTTACAATATCTTCATCTGTCTCTATACCCAGCGCCCGTATCATGGTGATAAAACTCAAACGTCCGGATATGGAAGGGAAACTAACTTCGAGAAGTGATTTTCGGCCGCGTTCGACCACTACTAGTGCTCTGTAACCCCGGCGTTCACTGAATACCTTGGAAACCTCGATCGTATCTCCATATCGTACCTCGTTGTCAACCAGGATCTTATTTGGAGCCAGATCTTCTAATGTCATAATAACCCTTTCAGTCCCGTTTACAATGAAATATCCACCAGGATCCAGAGGATCTTCTCCAAACCGGATCATTTCATCAGGAGTCATATCAGCCAGGTTACAGGCCTTGCTCATCAGCATTATTGGGAGCTGGCCAACTACAGCTTCAACAGGTTCTTTTTCATCTTCTCCCTGTACTATAATCATTTCAAGATAAATTGGAGCCGAATATGTAATATTCCTGAGTCTGGCATCGTTAGGATATAATAGGTCCTGAGCACCATCGGCTTCTTTTACCATAGGTTTGCCTATACGGATTTTTCCTAATCTAACATAAGTATCTTCAATATCTGTTTCAATAATTCCCTGTTCATCAATGACTTTTTGAATTCCGAAATCCAAAAAATCATTGAACGAGTCCAAATGATGTCTTACTATATTGTCCTTGGTAAAATAAGCTCGAGATAATACACCTAAATCTAGCACGCTATCGCCCCTTCAAAATTATACAAAATAAATTCTTGGCAGTTCAATTTCTGTCCAAATGATTATTCAATTACCAGCCTGTAGAATTCAGCTTCACCGGCTGTCTGGCTTTTTCTTATGATTTTGACTATATCGCCCACCTGGGCATTTATTTCCATAATAACTGGGTCAGTGATTTTAATTTTTGGCAACTGCTCCTTTTCTATATCATATTTTTTCAGAACCTGATTTGCCTCATTGTCGGATAATAGAATATGCTCCGGCACTAATTGATGATTCAATAAAATAAAACTCTTTGGAATTTTCTGACTTTTCGAACTTTTCATTGTTACATTCATCCCCCTATGGTGTGAAAAGCGGGCTCGGAGGGATTTGAACCCCCGACCATCTGGTATCTTCAAATGAATGGTGATATTCCATCCATTGTAAAAGCCAGGTGCTCTGCCTAGCTGAGCTACAAGCCCACTGATTATCAGCGCTAGCTACATCTAATATTTGTGCAAAATTATGCATATTTTTTTTGCTAACCAATTCTTCACCGAGTTGAATATTAAACATAAAGACGTTGCGCTGGGGTAACGCCCTTTTAATGGGCGCATTTGATTTAAACCTTTCCCTTCCCCTCATTAAATTTAACATAAGTACCTGGCTGGAAAGTGAAAAAATTATTCTCGAATAATACTACTCCTTTTCATCATTCTTATAGTATATAGAGTATAAATTTCTCATCAAATATCGAATTAAAAATTTGAATATTTCTCCCAAATGGTGAGAAAAAAAGCAATCCATCAAATATGAGGGAATGCTAATGCATGTTTGACAACACATGCAAAAATTATTATTTCACCAAGACATAAAAATTTGCCGCCCTCTTTCAGTCAGAATAATATTTGAGGATAATCATAACTGGTTGCGACAAGAAGTTATATTACGAATTGCCCTTTGGCTACTCCTTTCATTCGGAGTAATCCTACTGTGGAATGCGTCAATGGTAACGTTTAGGTGTTAAGCCTACAGGACAATGTGGAAAGTCAGAAAGTCCAAATTCGGACGAACTGCTAGTGTCAAGTCAACCATGAAACATCTAGCGACCATCTGCCCTATCTTATATGACGCAGGCGAATTTTAAAAAAAAACATTGCGACATATTACGCTTGACTTGACACTAGCTTTTTTTAAAAAATATCTCCTGTTCCCCAGGATCTGCTTTAGCAGGAATCAAGCCTATTTTACGAGGCTTCATCCCAATTGACTTTAAAAATTCCCTCACCCGATTTTCACTGCGTTTAATTCCAGTCACTTCTTCAATTTTGTTCATAGCCTGTTTAACGGTAGCAGTAGGATGTTTGCGAAAATATTCTTCAAGGGTAAATCTATACTGGATCAATTCACTTTTTGGTTGATAAAAACTAATTTCTTTCAATGCCTCGATGCCTCCTTTTTGAAATGTCCTAAGGTATGTGCATAACGTATTTGGAGAAATTCCAATTAAATAGCATATGTCTTTATGGG
>DATKUV010000208.1:0-3228 GCA_035530415.1 Candidatus Nanoarchaeia archaeon
GAGTTACGAATAAGACCAACACAAAATCCGAGCTGTAAAGGTGGATACATAGCTCTTTCTGCATAGCCGCTGCCGAGCTTTGATCTCTCCATAGGGACATCGTCATCTTCGACTAATGTATTCCCATAGACTTTCAAAAAAGACCCTGCGTTGACATACCAGCGATAATCCGGGTGAATGTATTCGGTATTTGTAGGGACTTTATGGTGTTGTTTTATACTCTTTCCATTATCAGTTAGATAAAGCACCTCTGATGGTGGACTGATAATAATCTTGTGAGTATGTCCCATCGATCCCAATAAGCAATCGCCAGCCATATCGCGAAGCTTTCTTTTCAGAGCTAATCGCCAGTTCAATTTCCTACGCTCTATATCATCAGCAATAGAACTGATAGAGCCATTTCCATGTGTGGCGTAATGCTTAAATTGCAGTTTGCCTTTATGGCGGAATGTTAGTTTTGCTGAATATGTCCCAAATTTTACCCCCAGGGCATCGCAAATCTCATGAGTAATTGGTCCAAACTTATGAAGTTTCCAGGGGTGGTTTCCATCAAGCCCGCATAGCAATTTTTTACGAATGGGCCATAGTTCTTTTTTTGCCATTGCTTTTTGTGAAGTTACACAAGCTTCTCGGGTATCAAAAACAGAATAGCGTTTATCGTCAATTGTAATGGCTTCAATCATATCTCCGTGATCAATAGCATAGTTTTTCTTATGTGATAATCCTCCATAGCTTGAGTTAATCATATCTACCATTTGAGCAAATCCTTTATCATGCCTCAAATTTGCTCCAATGTGCGAATCGCCGAATAAAAAATAGTTCCAATCGTCAGGCATATCATACGATAGGAGTCGCATTCTCAAACCTCTCAAAATAGAGTCGCTCGCGGCAATTATAACATGTAATGTATCCGTCTTCTGCTGGAGCACCACACGATGGGCAAAGCCCTTGTTGCCTGCGAAGTCTCTTGCGATCTTGTTCATATCGCAAGTAGGTCTCTCCGAGCTTTTGCTGATGCTTTTTTACATTTTTTGAGTGAGACCGTATGTGTGTCAGACACAGTGAATGGCCCGGATGTGCTGGTCTTGAACAATAGACGCACAGACCCGCTTCACAGTGTGCCTGTTTATATTTTTGATTCCCCATTAAGGCAACAACGGTATTTCAATTATCGGTGTCGTGTACTTCGGCACATCCGCCGAAACCTTTATAGACACTCAATTGCCATCTCCATAAATAGATATAGGAACATTGTATTCACGTAGAACTGTTTTTCCGCCACCAATTCCAGTTGCACAACCAAATAAAATGTAACCGATAGACAGTAGTATGATTGAAAACATAAAGTATTTTTTCATATCAATCCTGACTCTCTTTCCTGTTGTTGTTTCTCGTCTTGTTCATATAATATTTTGAGTAGTTTTTTCCAAGGACAGCTCTTTGGAGCATCCCCACAATCGTAGAACTCTTTTAACATAATCAACCCGGTACATTTCGTTGGGTTGTAAATAAATTTCTCGATGTTTGACTTGTCCGATGCATCCATTTGTAACCTCCGGATCAACAATTAATTTAGCTGTAAACCATCCACCCCCTTTTAATTCCCATGTTTGGGTTTTTTCTTCTTTTTTTGTAGATCCTTCGGCAGGGCATTCTTTAATTACTTCCCCTTGATAGCTCCACCATTTTAAACCGCAAACAGGGCATATCAGATCGGCGTCCGGTTCTGACCTCCCTGTCTGTATGAGTTCTCGACCCTGTGTGCAGTCACATTTCATTTTTGTTCCTTGTTTTTAACATTATCGCATCGATTACCTTCATTCTCATGTAGGTACATACACTGACCATTTCGGTGAGGAGACGCAACGGCATTATCGCATTTTTCATCTGGCCAATTCAGTGTTTGACAAGTCCATGTTTGGCCGTCAAATTTAGGGTTATCAAGCATATCATTCCCACATCCACCCATGTGACAAGACAAATAAAACTATAACAAAAAACACCGCCAATGTTACTGAAGAAAACCAAAGTAATAGTAACTTCATCCGTCCTTCTTCAATGTATCAAACGGATTCAAAATTTTGAATGGATTCTCTGTTGGCGAATTGCTACCTCCTTCTTTCCCTTTCCGCTTGACCCCTTTTTTACCAGTCATCATCGAAGACCCTCTTTGTGCTTTCTGTGCCTTTTGAGTTTCCAATAACTTCTTATGCAATTCCCTATCATAAGGTATTTGATAAGCTCGCGGCTGTATTCCTCCTGTATAAATAAGAAACTTATCGGGTCGCAATAGATTTAATGCATCTCGTTTGTGATCTGGTTTTTGAGACATCCAAAAATACATTGATCCTTTATCATCTCCGCTTGGCTCTACGATTCTAACAGATACAATTTTGGAATTTGCTGGGAGATCCTTCTCCGCCGGCCATCCCATGATCTGAGGGATAGTAAAGTAGACCACAAACCCATACCAGATCAGGATTCCAATGCTGACAAATTTCAATCCAAGCCATCCCTTTGTTCGGACTGTATTCCAGGCAGTGACGGTTGCGAGAAGAATAAAAGCGATGACTAATCCTGTTAATGAATCAAACATTATTGCCTCCCAGATTGGTTTCCGGTCAAGTGTTGAGCATTACGCAAAGCCTCAGACTTTAGCGTGATCAGCCCTTTTTGCATATCATTCATAGATAGAATATCTCCATTCGATGACATTTCAAATCGGCAAACGGTTATTTCATCTCCCCTTACTTCGAGTGGGATATCTTTAATAAAAACAGGTTTGAGATTTGGATTCAATTTATCCATCATCACATGAACCATCGTAGGCGCCGGGTCACGTTTAGCATACATATGGATATTCAATGTCCATTCACCCCCAATGTACCCCCGTATAGTTAGGATCTCCTGGTTGTAAGGGTATTTGATAACAGAACCATCAGCAAGATAAATGGTATCATTTGAAGAACCGAGGTCATCCCGATCAAGATGCGATAGCCCAGCTTCTTTATTAGAGAACCATACAAGGTTACCCAACGGATCTTCCAACCAGACATCAACGTCATCAGTGTTGTCCAGCGGCCATGTGACAGTGATAATAAATTCCGCCTGGGTATGGACTTCAGCTTTCTTTAAGATAGGCTGGATCATTAAAAATGAGATAAGAAATAAAAAAGCATACCCAAGAAGAAGATTAAAGAGTAGGTCAATAAAAGGAGTAGAATCATT
>DATKUV010000209.1:0-2691 GCA_035530415.1 Candidatus Nanoarchaeia archaeon
TTGATAATTCACTTTTTGAAAAATAATATGTCCACAATCCATTCAGAGTATATTCCTTATTAGTTAAGGCATGCAATAACCAGCGTCCTTTTGCGTTAAGAATGGTTTTGACCCACCAGGTTAGATTCCATCTATTCACAACAGTGATCACAGCCAGGCTGCCGTTATGCAAGACCCTGTATATCTCCTGGACTGCAATATTTATCTTCGGTACATGACTGTATACTCCAAAAATTGAAATTAATCCATCAACGCAATTATCTTTAAAAGGAAGAGCTTCTGCTGAGGCAATGATCAATGATACTTTATCATTCAGACCGGCATTATTTACCCTGTCTTTTGCAATCCTTATCATTTCCCCTGAGATATCCACACCAATTACCTGATAATCTTTTTTTGCAAGAAATAATGTTTGTTCTCCAGTCCCACAACCTATATCAAGAATTAAACCGGGTTTTAAACTATTAAGGAGAAAACTGTTCTCTACTGATCGCATATATTCAAGCCTTTGATTATCAAATCTGTTGTCATAATTGCCGGCAAGATCTTCATAATATCTTACTATACTTGTTCTATGTGACATATTGAGTGAGTTTATTTATCCTTGGGCGCGGGGGCGTATGTAAGACCTCGGATTTCTAATCCTTTGATGTGCAAACCCCGCACAACCAGAATGCTAAACCCAAAAAAGCATTTCTTGAACATGCCTGAAGGTATACGTTTTTCTACATATAATTAAGACTATATTACTGTTGTTGTACATATCGATCAAAGCGTATAAGTTTGGGATATACCCAGACAAGAATCAACAAGCTGCTTTAATATTCACACTTAACACGTGCTGGCATCTATATAATGCTGCACTAATTTTATCAGGCTTTTGTCTTCTGGAACAAATAACCACCCATACCTATGGTTGCCATAGCAAAAATTGTAATTACTGCAATGCAGATGGTAATGGGTATCTCGGTCTCTCCAATTAAGGTATAGCGCAGTGCCATGATGCCATATGTCAGGGGGTCAAGATAGACGAGGGTCTTAAGCCATGTCGGCAGATCGCCGATCTTGAAGAATGCTCCACTTAGCAGCAGCACTGGCATGGTGATAAAGGTCATGATCATCTGGAAACCTTCATGACTCTCTATCATAGATGCAAGGGCAATACCAAGACCGATGAATCCCAGTCCTATAAGAAGCATGACATCTACGCTGGCTGCCATCCACAGTAAGGACCGGTATTCAATACCAAGACCAAAAACCGCGATCAGCATAATCAATGTACCCTGTATCATAGCAGTGGTCACTCCACCCATAGCTTTTCCAAGAGCAACAAAGAATCTGGGTACAGGAGCTATTAATATCTCTTTGAGAAATCCGAATTCTCGGTCCCATATAATGGATACGCCACCTGTAAGTGAAGAGAACAATATGGACATCCCGATAATACCGGGCGCCAGGAAACTGTTATCTGTCTGTCCCCCTCCCCGCATCTGGAACGACGAGTTGAATGCAGAACCCAGAATGATCAAAAAGAACAGAGGTGTTGCCAGTGACCCTATGATCCGGCTCTTAGATCTGCGAAACCTGATCATTTCACGCAGCCACAATGTGTAGACTGTATTCAATGCAATAATAGTACTTTTTTGGGTTTCTTGAACCAATTCACCGCCTCCTGGCCTGGAGTTTGAATGTTATCCTATCAACATTGCTGCTCTCCTCTTCTCTTATGGCCCTGCCGGTATTTGCCAGGAACACATCATCTAATGTCGGTCGATGAAGATCAACTGACTGGATATTTATTCCGGCCCGGGAGGCAATTGTAAGAATATGGGGTATCTGGTGGGTCCCATCCTTAATTGTAATATATACACTGCTGTTCTTCACGGCAACCTTGCCTGTACTGCCATTGGTTTTATACAGCTTGCATAATTCAGAGGCTTTTTCATCATCCTCAGCGCTTAAAATGATCACATCTCCTCCCAGAGCATCTTTCAGGTTCTCTGGTGTATCCAGGGCAGCGATTCGTCCGTGATCGATTATTGCGATGCGGTCACACAGGTGATCTGCTTCTTCCATGTAATGGGTTGTAAGCATGATAGTAACATTCTCTTCCCGGTTCAATCTGCGAATATAGTCCCAGATATGGTTGCGTGTTTGTGGGTCCAGACCGAGTGTCGGTTCATCCAGGAACAGGACCCTGGGGTGGTGCATCAAGCCCCTGGCAATCTCCAGGCGCCTCATCATCCCACCGCTATATGTTTTTACTATTACATCCGCTTTATCTCCCAGCTCCACCAGTTCCATTACTTCATGAATCCGCTGTTTCCGGATATTTTTTGACATACCATAGAGCCGCCCGTGCAAATCCAGGTTCTCCAATCCAGTAAGTCTGTCATCCAGGGTCGTACCTTGAAATACCACGCCTATGTTCTGCCTTACCTTTGAGGATTGTTTTACCACATCTATTCCCCATACTTCTGCTCTGCCTTGGGTTGGCGGGATCATAGTAGAGAGCATATTTATCAATGTAGTCTTTCCTGCACCGTTCGGACCGAGCAGACCAAAGAGTTCTCCCTGTTCGACCTTTATGCTGATATTGTCTACTGCAATGAGATTTTCGAATTTCCGGGTCAGGTTGAATGTCTCAATGGCAGTGGAATTCATGAGAGTATATTATTTTTTAAGTATAAA
>DATKUV010000210.1:0-2502 GCA_035530415.1 Candidatus Nanoarchaeia archaeon
AACTGGAACTATCAAAGTGCTGCAAATTCCACGGGTGATTGAAGGCGGGTCTAAGCAGGTGAACCTTGAAAGGATCAGTGGAATTATGTCAGGGTTTGATAGGGTAGGTGCCATGGGTACATCTGCCAAGGTAACATCAAAAAAGGCAGGTATTCACCTGAATTTTGAGGTGGATGTGATACAATCTGCTATGTTGTCAGCACTGCGAGGCTTTAACTGCCTGGTACTGGCCAGCGGGGGTATGGCTGATTTAGTGATGGAACGGGTTAGTGAGCGAAATAAGAGTAACAACCGCCAGATCCAATGTTCAATTGAAAAGATATGATCGTCCAGTTTTCTAAGGTCTTAGATGCCTGGCAAGCCATGATCTCTGTATGAAGATCGAATTGTGGGGACATAGTTCAAAACACGTAAAACAGAGAATGCACAATTCCTTGTCGATCTCAATGGGATATGGGAGTTGTATGGCATCAGTGGGACAGTTCTTCATACATGCTCCGCATTCCTGGCATTTATCATTGTCTATCCTGGGTCGCATGGAATGAAGCTTTTGTAATAGTTTTCCGATTGGATTGGGCAGGGAGGACAGACCCCGGCCTGGTCGCTTGAAATCTATCAATATGTCCTTAATAGGGTCACCCAACAGTGTAATATCCTCTAATGAAGACGGCCCAAACCCCCTTTCTGCCGCATCTTTGCTGGTTATGATCTCATCAGGACCAAAGCCCATGATCCTTGCTGATACCATGTCCAGTGCCACGCAATTTCGGGCAGCAAGTATGACACCTGAATTCACTGGTTCCCCCCTGGATGGACCGTGCCCTTCCATTCCCACCACACCGTCCATAATTGCCAGATCTGGCGGGCGCACAGAATAGATATCCACTACGGCCTGGCTGAACAGCTCGTTCGTGCCAAGAGTATGTGCATCCTTACGTATACGGGATGGTACGGTACCGAACATGTTCTTAACAGCACCTGTAAATAATGTCAATTCATGGGTCTTAAGCTTGGGCAATGAGATGATTATATCTGCTTCCAATACAGGTTTTGCCATATAGATGGATGACAGTTTCTTTCCATTTTTGACATCCACTTTTTCAAATCCAGTGGTGTCAAAGTTGGCAATCTCAGCTCCTTTTTCTGTTGCTACTGCCTGGATCCCTGAAATGTCCAGTGCTTCGGCAGTGGCGCCAGGGTGTATCATACCTGCACTGTCACCCACTATGGGTATCCCGCCAGCTTCTTTTACAAGATCAATGACGGCAGCTACTACAGCCGGATGAGTGGTGACCGCATCCTCTGGCGGCCTGGGTGCCAGAAGGTTGACCTTAAGCAATACCCGATCCCCCCGGAAAATAATACTTTCCAGCCCACCAATAAGTTCCAGTGAACGGCTGATTGTAGATTTAGAGTGGGAGTAATCCTTGCAGTGTATAATGGACACTTCAAAATTCGATGGCATTTCTCTCATTTTCCTTGAACAAGCATAATTTTTAAAAGTTAAATATTTTTCCAGCAAAGTATTTCAAAAAGTTTTGAAATAGAAATGTTTAAATATGAGTCTTTCAATATATTTTGAAATAATGAGTTTAGACATATTATTCTATGCAGGTATCGATTCTTTAAAAGAATATCTTGCTCTTCATGTACTTTTATGTTTGGTACCGGCTTTTTTCCTGGCAGGTGCGATTGCCTCCCTATTTTCCAAAGAATCAATAATAAAATATTTTGGTGCAGATTCCCCAAAATACATAACCTATTCAGTAGCTGCAGTAAGTGGAATACTATTAGCAGTATGCAGCTGCACTGTCCTGCCATTATTTGCCGGAATCTACAAAAGAGGTGCTGGGATCGGCCCAGCCACAACCTTTTTGTATTCAGCTCCTGCCATCAATTTGCTGGCTATTGTATATACTGCCCAGATACTGGGTCTTGATATCGGGGCAGCCAGGGCCGTGGCAGCTATAGGACTGTCAATTTTCATCGGGTTGGTCATGTCGGCTGTTTTTGAGAAGAAGAAAAATAAATCGAATTTCAGTTTTTCAGGAGATGATAAGCACCTGAAGACTACAATTATTTTTATTTTACTGGTGGCTATACTGGTATTCGCAGGTGTGGTTCAAACACCTATGGAAAAAGTTGGTGTATTATTAATTGTGCTGTTAACAATTGTTCTTTCCTGGCGCTGGTACAGCCGTGATGAGTTAAAGAACTGGATGCAAGAGACCTGGTTCCTGGTAAAACAGATCACACCGCTACTATTAGTAGGCGTATTCATGGCCGGGGTTATTGTAGAGTTGCTGCCTGGTTCGTTGGTGGCTGCATTGGTTGGCGGGAATAGTATTTCAGCAAATCTTATTTCCTCGGTTTCGGGTTCGTTAATGTACTTTTCAACACTCACCGAAGTACCCATTATCAGTGCTTTGACAAAGCTGGGAATGGGAAGGGGACCGGCCCTTACAATGCTTTTGGCAGGCCCGGCACTCAGCCTTCCGAATA
>DATKUV010000211.1:0-8434 GCA_035530415.1 Candidatus Nanoarchaeia archaeon
ATCCTGAAATTAATAAAGGACCAGCTACCTCAACTTCCGGTCCACGCCAGCACACAAATGACCATCCACAATGTGGAAGGTGTCAGATTCCTCGAAGATATGGGAGTAAAACGAGTGGTGCTTGCCAGAGAGCTTTCCCTTAATGAAATTCGAAAGATAAAATCAGAAACCAACACAGAGATCGAGGTATTTATCCACGGTGCGCTGTGTTTTTCATATTCTGGTCAGTGTCTTTTTAGCAGCACGATAGGAGATAAAAGCGGAAACCGTGGATATTGTACCCAGCCCTGTAGAAGAAAATACACAATAGAGGGAGCCAAGGGCCATCTTTTGAGTCCTAAAGACCTCAATCTTAGCGAACACATCGGACGTCTAATGGAGTCCGGAATTGATTCGTTCAAAATTGAAGGAAGATTAAAGCGTCCTGAATATGTGGCAGGCGTTGTCAGGACGTACAGGATGCTAATTGAGAGATATCTTGAAAACCCGATAGATTTTCAGGTATCATATGAAGAAAAGCACACACTTCGTCAGCTTTTTAACCGGGATTTCACTTCAGGATATATATTTGGAAATCCTGGCAATGAGCTAATGAGCAGAAAACAATCGCATAACCAGGGGACTTATCTTGGTAATGTCGTAAAATATGACTGGGATAGAAAATTTGCATACATTCATATTGAGCAACCTTTGAGGATAGGCGATGGAATCGGCACCCAGGGGGGTACGGGAACTACTGTACGAAGCATGTATATCAATAATCAGAGTGTGGAAACTTCACCTTCCTGTGCTACAGTCAAAATACCAATGGAAAAAATCATTTACAGAAATGAGACCGTTTTTAAGACCTATGACTCTAAATTGATGGATTCATTTGGGCTTAAAAACATAGTGAATAAAATTCCAATTACCATATCATTTACTTCAAAACTTGGAAAACCAATCACACTTTGCATTACAAATGGTGAGAACAAA
The DNA here is from genome assembly GCA_035530415.1 of Candidatus Nanoarchaeia archaeon. GTDB lineage: Archaea > Halobacteriota > Methanosarcinia > Methanosarcinales > Methanocomedenaceae > Kmv04. Next base: position 976 of record DATKUV010000211.1, read on the forward strand.
GTCTCGATAAAAGGAGAGATCCCACAAAAAGCAAAAGGAGCTCCAACATCACAGGAATCTATTATCCAGCAATTGACGAAACTTGGCAACACATTTTTTGAGTCAGAAAATGTAATTCTGGAGTTAGATGATAATATTTTCATCCCCATCTCTCAATTGAATTCTCTTCGTAAAATTGCATTTGATAAGCTTAATGTAGAACTTACAAAGACCTGGAAACGCACGTGCGAAAATCCTGAGATCATTGTTAATAGTAGAAGTGGAACATCTCAACCTCTTCTCTCTGTCAATACATGTTCAATAAAAACCTTTGAAGCAGCTGTTGATAACGGTGCAGATATTGTCTATTTCGATATAGAATGTGTTAGAGATCCTCCGACAAAAGAAGATTATGAGCATGTTATTGAGTATGCAAAAAAAAAGGGAGTAAAAGTTTATCTCAAAACACCTGAAATTGTTAAAGAATTCGATCCCCTAAACCCGGCTGTAAATCCTGACGGGTTTCTTGTAGCAAACCTGGGAGATCTTTATCGCTTTCATAACTCAATAGATAAAAAATCATTGATTGTTGATTATCCTTTCAATGTCTTTAACAAGTTAACAATGACATATTATCTGGATTATTGCCAGAGGGTGACACTTTCACCTGAACTTTCATTAGATGAAATAACACATATTGCTTCCCATGGTCCGGTTGAATGTATTGTTCATGGTTTTTTTCCTTTAATGGTATCTGAACATGATCTTTTGGGACAATTATTCCCTGACGATAATGTCCAGAATGCTCTGCTTGAAGATGAAAAAGGATTTACATATCAGATAACAACCAATAGACAAAAACGTACCTATATCTTAAACTCCAGGGAACTGTGTATGCTAAATTATATACCCAGTTTAATTGAATCAGGTGTTAGTTGTCTGAGAATCGAGGCAAAAACATATGATAAAAAAACCACCGCAAAGTGGACGCAAAGTTACCGCACAGCCATAGATAATAGGACCAAAGATCGATGCAATGCTGAATCCATCACAGGTCATTATTTTAAAGGTGTATTATAAAATCATGCTTCGCATATTTAATTAGTAAAATATAATATGAATGAGGGGTAAATAATTTCTAAAGCTAATACTTTGATTAGCATTTTTTGGAGGTATATTACATGGTGGTAAAAATGTATGAAGCAGATGGTATTGTAATCAAGATCGATCACGATAAATGTGTCGGGACCGGGGAGTGCATGGATGTTTGTCCTGGAGAAAGATTCGAACTCATTGACAACAAGGCCACAATATCAAATATTAATGAGTGTGCTGAGTGCTGTCTCTGTGTAAATTCATGTCCAACAGGTGCTATAACTCATAGTTCCTGTTGAAAAACATTTGAGCATAATTAATCTGAGATTCTGATTGGTGAGCGAATCTTTTCATGAAAAAACATCAGGTTTATCTTTTTTGCCTGAGTAGATAACACAGGTTTTGAAATGACCAGGAAAGAGTTCAGGGAATTAACGACTTCTGAGATGGCGGAAAAAATTATCAGTCAAATTCCATTACACCCCAGAATCATAGAATTGAAACTACAGGATGCATTGGGTCATATCCTGGCTGAAGATATAATATCACAAATTGATGTTCCGGGATTTGATAGAGCATCAATGGATGGTTTTGCTGTACGTGCAAAGAATACATATTCAGCAAGAGAAGACAAATTCGTTTCTTTGGACCTCGTGGGTAAGGTGGATGCAGGTTATGTCCCGGAGAGGAATGTGAATGATGGATCTGCAATAGAAATTTCTACTGGTTCCATGATGCCGGTTGGATCTGATGCTGTTGTAATGGTGGAATATACAAGGCAGGCAGGGGATGTAATTCAAATCCTGCGCCCGGTTTCTATTAACGAGAATGTTATCCATGCAGGTTCTGATATTATGGTGGGAGAAAGGGTGCTGGATGCGGGTACCAGATTAACTTCCAGGGAGATTGGTGTACTGGGTGCTGTTGGAATAGATTCTATCAAGGTCAGGAACATTAAAGTGGGCATATTATCAACAGGCAGCGAACTGGTTGAACCTGGAAATGATTTAAAACCTGGCATGGTCTATAATATTAATTCATATTCTTTAGGTGCTGCCGTAAAGGAATGCGGTGCGAATGTCAGTTATTACGGGATTGCCAGGGATAATCGCAAGGAAATGGAAGATATTTTAGCACGTACTTTGCAGGAATGTCAGCTTGTACTCACCTCGGGTAGTACTTCGGCAGGTGCCGGGGATATTATGTATCGGATTATCGAAGATAAAGGACGAGTACTGTTCCACGGTATCGATATTAAACCTGGAAAACCGGTAATTGTTGGAATAATTGACGACATCCCGGTGTTTGGACTACCCGGATATCCTACATCAGCACTTACCATTTTTAATCAATTTGTAGCACCCCTGATCCGCAGCACTCTCGGATTGTCTGATTTGAAATCAAAGGTGAAGGCTCAAATGGCTGTGGATTTTCATTCAGCAGGACGGAAACAGCTTTTGCCTGTTGGACTTGTCAGGGGAATGGCATATCCTGTGGATAAAGGTTCAGGTGCCATAACTACATTGGCAGATGCCGATGGATTTATTGAGATCGAACCAGAGGTTGAGATAATAACAGCAAATGATGAAGTAGAGGTAACACTTATGGGGGATGCAAAAACCCCGGACATTCTTTTTATTGGAAGCCACTGCCTGGGTTTTGAAATGTTAATGCGCTTGCTTCCTCACAGGATCAGGATGATAAATACGGGAAGTACAGGAGCTCTGGTAGCTGTCAGGGACGGAATTGCAGATCTGGGTGGTGTGCATTTGCTTGATGAATCCGGTGAATATAATCTTTCGTTCTTTAAGACATTTGGTCTGGATGAGGCGGTATTAGTAAAAGGGTATCTGAGAGAGCAGGGGCTGATCATAAGACATGACAGCAAAATCAAAGGATTTGAAGATATTCCAGGACACAGGATGATAAATAGGAACCGGGGTTCAGGTACCAGGTTGTTCACAGATAATAAATTTCACGAATTAGCAAGACAATTACGTCAAGAATTTGAGGTTTTATGTGCAGCTCTGGAAGGCTATGATACAGAAGCCAGGACCCACAGTGCAGTAGCAGCTGCTGTCAGGCTGGGTAGGGTGGATGTGGGTATTGGTATCAAACCAGTGGCAGACCTGAATGGTCTGAAGTTCATTCATCTGGCAGATGAGGAATATGATTTCGTTGTACGAAAAGAATTTATTGACAGTAAATTAGGTTCGGATTTTCTGGAAATGTTATGCAGCGAAAGGTTCGGCAGCAGTTTACTTAAAGGTATAAAAACATATGAGAGGACGGGCGAACTCCTGAAACCTTGATGGCAAAAGTCAGTGTCTCTCTGGCCAGAGGATTGTTAAGGTCAACGGTTACAAATCATTTGGTCAGTTTATCAACAATGAGATGATATTACCTCCCATATTATCTTCTTCGGAAAACGCCACTGTATTTTATATTAAGCAGAAATCTCGCTTTATTTCAGAAAAACACTAATATTTACATTAAATTATACGAAAAATATATCTGGTACGACAAAGAAAAAAGTAATTCAACACCATGTTAGGTAGCTGGGGAGCGATCCAACCAATTTTAGGCACAGTTCTAAAATCCAGTTATTCCAATGAATATATCAGATGCAGATGCGACCAAAAATCTGTGTAAATCCGTTTTTGGAAAAATAACTGGATTATGAGACTGTGCCCTAATAAACTTAATATCTTAGTTAAAACATTACTTAATAATGAAAAGAAAATTGGTGGAAAATAAGTCTGCACAGATGAATATTGATTTTCTGGCTGGAATTTCAGTTTTCTTAATCTCTTTCTTACTAATAGTTCAACTAGTTCCGAATATATTTATTCCACTTCAAGGTCAGCCAGTTGCTCTGCATTCTGTTGCATATCGAACAGGTGTAATTTTATGTGAAGATCCGGGCTGGTATAATGGCACAATTAATGTTTCTGGTAATTATAGTCAAAGCGATGGCTATAATTGGGAAGCATATCCTGATAATGTCTCAAGAATAGGACTTGCAGATAATAAATTTTCGTCAAACTTTTCAAATCCGTTAACTATTTCAGTTTTGAAGATATCAACTCTGGCCGGATTATTTAATTCATCTGATCCTGCTTCATATGATAATATTCAAAAAAAACTCGGGCTTACTACATCATATAGAAAGTATAATTTTAATATTTCCATGATCCGGTCTGATAATCTTCCTTCCTCTTATCTCAATCAAAGTCCGATTCTTTTAATCGGTAAATCTCCTTCATCTAATATCGAAATAGAGAAGATTGAGAGGATTGTCTCTTTTGATATGCGTGGACTTGAATATATTGAAAGGTCAATTATACTCCATAATTCTACAAAAAATATAATCCTTCCAATCAGTGCATTCAGGATTTATATTGAAAATGATAATAATAATAAATCCCGGATTCAATTAAATGTGACAAATTCAAGCGGCCAGTATACACTTTTGAATGAAACGTATTTGCCCGGTGAGATGCCGGTAATACTCGATCTGGCTGAAAAATTAAACACATTTGATAATCCTACCCATAACGTAACAATTGATATTATCCAATACGACAACATAACGTATGCGAATTATTATTACTCCTATGCAGGAGATCTTATGGGAGACAAAATGGCAGGAAAAATAGTCATACAGGTGTGGTAATGATCAAAATAACAAATTGCACCAAAGGACAGATAAATACCCTGGAAGGTCTTATGGCTGCCTTGCTTATGATATTTGCAGTTTTATTTATTACCAAATCTGCCACTATGACAATGCCGCAATCAGGAGAGTTTATTGATACTCAATTGGAACTTTATGGGAATGATGCTTTTATGCTGTTGGATCAGGAAGATTATTATACTGACAGTCGATTAAAAAAATATGTAGCCGGCTGGGATGGGATTGAGGCAAATCAAACTGTTTCAGTCTCAGCTTCGCTTAATAATCTGGATGAAGATCTGGAAAAATTAATTCCTGATAATGTTCGGTACAATGTACATTTTTTATATGCTTATGATGGATCTGTTATCGAAAAACCAGTAATATTTCATGGAATTCCACCTGACAACTCTGTGACTGTATTTCAATTGGTCACATTGTATGATGAATTCAGTGAGATGAGGGGAGATATTGTTATTAATGAGAATAATACAATACCAGACACCGACCATGATAATTCGTTTTTACATAATATAGTCCAGGTAAGGTGCACATTATGGTACGTATGACATTCTTTAATCAAAAAAATGGTCAATGGATTTTGCTATCCGGGTTAGTGGTTTCGTTGATTATTATCGGACTTTCAATATTGCTCAACCAGGCTATGCTATCAAGTCACCAGGCGGCACAGGCTGAACAGACTTTTCCGAAAAAAGATATTCTTGAGCTTCGAAGTGAAACCTTTAAAGAAGCAATCAGGATCAATTTAAATGAAAATGTGACAAACGATGAATTTAACCAGACGATGGATCAATTCCTTAAAAATCTTGAGACATTATATTTGATGCAGGGAGAACATGTGAATCTTATCGTGATCAATACCGAGGAAGGTACCTCTATAAGCGTGAAAATTGAATTTTCTGATGGCATCACGAAATATTCTGAAACAGGAATAATATGAGGGAATAAAGGAAATGAATTGTCTTTCTGATAAAAGTGCAGTATCTTCTGCACTCTCCTATGTTTTAATGACAGGAATTGCTATTGCGTTCTTTGGCATTATAATGCTTTCAATTAATTCAATTTTGACTGATACACCAAGAGGAATTGTTAAGGAATCTGTTTATAATGATCTTGGGAATGAGATCAGCACAAAAATGGTAGATATCTATGTTATTGCACCAATAAACGGATCGATCGATACGAAATTATTTATTCCTAATAAAATTGCAAATGAAAGGTATAAGATTGGAATGAACGGCAGCAATGGAGATCAAGAGATTATCATCTCATCATTGGACTCGAGTGGAAGAGTAATTGTTTCAATAAACGGGATAGGGCACAGTGTGGTAAATGTTACCGGAGAAATTTACAGTGGCACTACAGAACATGGGATCAGGTTTAAAACCAGTAATGAAACCGTTTAGAGGAGGGATTGACATCCAAAGATTGAATGAGGACGAAAATGCCGTTTCAGATATTATAGGATTCATATTGATTTTTGCGATTTCAATAATTGCAATTAGTTTAATTATGTTATTTGCCCAGCCTGTATTGGATAAATCAAAAGACGACATCTCGTTTTCCAATATGGAGCAAGCTTTTATCCTGTTGCATAGTGATATAAATGATATTGCTTCTGGCAAGTCAACTATTAAAACCAGAGATTTAAACCTTATTGATGCCCAATTGGCTTTCAACTCGAATTCTACTATTATTACTATCGAAACAGAATTGCATGATCCAATTACATTCAATGCTGGTAGTATTGAATATAATATCAATGAACTTATAGTGAGTCTTGAAAATGGAGCATTGATATCAAATTATTACAATGGATCATTCATTACCAGAGAACCATTCATTTTTACCACAAATGACCTGGATGGCCAGATAACCATTATTAATCTCATTAAGTTAGATGGTTCAGATTTTTCAACCGGTGGCGAAGGCATAGTGCGAATAATAGAACAAAAAAATTTCTCAGAATCTTATATTTCTCAGCAGTATCAAAACATATCCATAAAAATTGAAAGCCCATATGCTGACGGATGGGCGCATTATTTTGAAAAGCAAGGGTATAATACTTCAATTCAAGATTCAACAGTAATTGCAAATATCACAGGGACAAAACCCAGGATATTTGGAACTGTTATCAAGATTTCTCAAGGAAAAGCCATCCCAGTCAATCGTCCTGAATACTCCCTTACCGCTGTTATAAATACTCCGTCGGAAGTTATTGATTCAAATCTCCAGTTAAACGCCACAATAACTAATAATGGAAATCAGAACATGAGTAATGTGATTGCCAGATTGGATTATTTTAGTTATAATAATTTTTCAATACAGGGAGCAAATTGGACTATTGGAGATATGGCAACGGGTAATATTAGTGTTGTTAATTGGACTGTATCTTCCTTTTCATCATTAAATGACGCAGAATTTACCGTAACAGTTGAGGGAACCGGGACATCATCATGGATCCATCCCATGCAATACCAGGTACGATCCAATAAGATCTGGGTTGTAAATAGTTAATACAGGAAAAGCGTTATGATAGATTTTTCTAAATCTGAATCGGCAGTTTCTGAAGTGATCGGAAATATTATGATATTTGCAATTGTCATTACATCTGTCGGAATTGTCTTATTAGCAGGCGGACCTTTAGTAGAAAGCGGCCTGGATTCTGCTAAGATGGATTATATCACA
>DATKUV010000212.1:0-5418 GCA_035530415.1 Candidatus Nanoarchaeia archaeon
TAATAGACATCATCACAAAAACAATAACCCAAAGATTAGACCAGATTCGTCAAACCGAATCCATCACTCAGACCAAAACATTCGAACCAGACCATCCAGAAGTTCGTGACCATGGAAAATTCACCAAAGAGTACAATCAACAGGAAGATGGAAGATGGAAGATGTAATCGTTTCAAATCAATCGATGAAAAAATACCATTGAATGCACAGGTATCTTGCCTGGGTTGGAGAATCCATTCCTGAAATGATTACCATCGATGGCAAGGATTTTCAACTGCATGAACTTGTATGGAAACTGATCCAGAAAAAAAGATTGACAGAATCTGAAAAAACGTGTGTGAAATGGTTGATCCACAAGCTGGAGAATATAGAACAGATCGATGAGGAAAAGATCGAAAAGGCACATCTGACCAGAGCCCAGGCAGAACTTATTCAGGATGAGGCTGCTGGGTTGTTAAGGGCTATTATGGATCTGAAGGATCTGGAGGAGGGGAAGACAAGCCAGGCTGATTTTAAGAAACTGAATATTGCTGATAAGGTTGAGGATGCCAGGCGGTGGGTGAAGTATATGAAGCAGATGCGGGAGTGATTTACAATTTATGCCAAAGTGACATTCCATTATATTAAAACCATAAATCCCAGCAATTCATAGTCTCAATCGTGTAATACATGACTTTCGGGCAAATTGATTGTATTGCCATATTAACCACACCCATTTATATAAGTGAAGACACATACAGTACGTCTGATGCGGGATGATGACCGAATTGCAGAAATTCTAAGCACCATTAAAAAGATCGACGATTCAAACATATCTGTTAGAGAATATTTTGATCAAAATATAGTCCCATTCACGCGACCACAATACTACATCTATCGTAAAACACTTCGCAAATACGGTGAAGAAGGACTTCATGATAAAAGATCAGCAGGAAATAACACGAAACTGACACAACGAATAAAAGATTATATTACCTCTATCGTCACGGAAAACAGGAACATACCTTCATCACAACTGCAGATCAAGATTCAGAACCAGTTTGGCACAAAGATTTCCATATCGAATTTGAATAACTTCAGGGTATCCGCCATATTAACAAGATTACCACCTCTCCCTAAAAAAGAATGCAAACAGCAGAAATCTGGAGGGGGCGAGATATTAACCGCTTTGTCTTTTTTCACTCACATAATCGACATATACACTCAGACAATAATAGAGCGAATGAACGAAGTTCGAGAATCTCCCTTATTTAAACTGAACGAAAATATCCCGCAAGACAATCAGGACTACCGTCAGCAGGGAAAATTTACCCGCGAGTACAATCAATTAAAATCGGTAAGAGAAAACCGTTTCAAATCAATCGATGACAAGATCCTGACAAAAAATCTATCCACCATGAACATCTTCACGATGTCTGAAAAAACAATCTTTCGCTACAATCTGGCTTTGCTTTGTTTACCGCTTGTTACATCTAATGGAAAATCAAGCAGTGTGAACCGTGCAAAAGGAAACGATTTAGCATTTCTTTGTGGACAAAATTACAAAGATGCCTCACTCGAGAGATACCTTCAGGAACTAAAATATCTCAAAATATCTGACAAACTGATCACTGCAACTGCAAAATTCTGGCAGGATTTCTGGCAAAATGAATTCGGGGATGAAACTTATCTTGTTTGTTACTATATTGACGGCAATACCAGACCATTGTGGTCATCAAACAGATGTTACAAAGGCAAAGTTACAATGCTTGGTCGTGTTATGAACTGCCTTGAAAACGTGTTTATTCATGATGGCAGGGGACATCCACTATATTTCCAGACCTTTCACGGACACAGCGATCTTGGCAAACATGCATTGGGTATGCTCACGAAATTGACAAAACTTTTAGATAGTCCGGAGGCTCATGTTTCTGTGAAAAGGATACTGGTATTTGATGGCACAGGCAATGGTGTGAATACGCTTAGGGCTTTTAACGACAGTGATGAATATTATCTCACCATCCTTGATGATAACCAAGTAAAGGAGATGAAAATCAAGCACATCCGGCAAGAAACAGAGTATAAATATGGAACTTCCAGCCTTGTTGACTGTCAGATTGAGTTAAGGGATTCATCAGAGAAAGACTACATACATGAGAGTCGTGCAGTGATCGTGAAGTGGGTTAATGGCAAAAGATCGGTTTTGATTACGGATATTCCTCGTGAATTGCTGGATGCAAGAGAAATCACAAAAAGATATTTTGACCGTTGGCCACAGCAGGAAAAACAATTCAGGGATGCGAAATCCGGAGTAAATATCCATCGAATTGTGGGGTATGGGATGAAAATCGAGAAGTACGACCTGATGGATGAAAAACATGGTAAGTTGTGTGAGACAATAACCAACCTGAATTTAAAGCTGGAAAAACCATTGATGGAGATTAAAGCGATAGAAGAACAGCTTGCTCCTTTGTATTCGAAAGAGAGAAGACTTCGTGAGAGATCAAAGATTGTTGATGAAAAAAGAACTATGAATGAGGTGGACTTGATCGAATTACAGGAATGTGAAAAACAAGTCAATAAGTATCTTCGTCAACAAAAGGTGATTGAAAGAGAACATAAGGACGATTTTAAGAGGTTGAAGATGTGTTTGAAGGAGGAAAGACGAATCCGGGATAAGGATAAAGTGTACAGGATCGATACCGAACTGGATCAAATCATGACATGTTTCAAGATGTCATTTATCAATCTCTGCAGTCTGTTTTTGACAAAATGTATGGAGCATGAAAAATATGAACTGTTGACATTGTTCGAATCGATTTTTCAGCTTGAAGGGACAGCTTTTGTTGACAGCGAAAAGAAGGTTATTGAACTGGAAGTGAATCCAAAAGAACCGGAGTTGATGAGAAAACTTAATAAAGGTCTTTGTGTATTGAATGAAATGTATGTTCATGATATGGATGGGCGGGTTGTGCAGTTTAATGTGTGAATAGATTTAATGGTTAAGTTTAAGTTGGCAGAAATTTTTAAATACCCTAAAGTCATGTAATATTAATATAGCAATTATTTCGAAACTAAATTCTAAATTATTGATAATTACCTTATTCATCCATTTTTATAAAAATATAATACATTCCTGATTTATAAAGTTAAATAATAAAAAAAACTATATGTATAACAGATCATATTTGGTAGTGGAAGGAATTATTGATGCTTAAAGCAGGGGTATCAATTATATATTAGGACATTACCGATTATTTAGTGAACACAATATTTTTCACATCATGCAAAACAATATGGCATTTTTTGCATTCAGGATATAAATCATGGATTAACTTTTGATGCGGCAGCCCATGGCAGGATTCGCATGTGGGTAAGTAACCATGTTTTGGATGGCAGTAAATACAATTCAGATCGTCATGTTTCGTATTGCTTGAACGTAACTCGGCATCAATTGCTTCATGACAAATTGCACAATCATTTCTTGTAATACTTGAGGGGATATTGATAACAGCCGGATCATGAGCAGGATGACACCCAAGACATTCGCTATTTGTCATATCTGAAGCATGAGGGATATGACAATCCATGCATTCAGGAATCTGCTCATGGACGGGGTGACATTCTGAGCAACCTAAGGCTGTATGTTTTGTGTTCCCCTGCTCCAGTACATCACTCACTACCTCATGGCAGACAGCACATGTTTCACTAGCAATACTTTCGGGATAATCGATTTCCTGGGGCATATGTGCTGGATGGCAGTTCAGGCATTCAGTATATACCATCCCCCGGGCGTGCGGCGCATGACAGTTGGTGCATACCTCGATCTGTCCATGGGTCTGGTGACAGTAATTACATTTCAGATCAGCATGTCTACCCGGATTATCAAAGAACTCCTCAATTTGCTCGGGATGACAGAGGGAACAGGAGCTTTCTAAGTCCAGGCTTATCGTGATACTCATAGGAGCATGTTTATCATGACATTCCCTGCAATCTTGAAGCTGTGTGCCGTGGACAAGTTCATGGCAATCAGCACATTTTGGCTTTAGACCGTGCCGGATATGACAGAGGGTACAACCTTTATCGTGTCCCCCGCCTTCCTGTGATATGGAAGTGAACGCCTTGATATGGCATTCTCCACAGGTTTCATCGGAAACACTCAAATACTCAATAATCGGAGCGGCTACCGCCGGGGTTGAAGTGGGTGTTGCTTCTATTGGCATTAGTTCGGGTTCTTGGGGTATGGATAAACACCCTGACCCGATAATAATGAACAGTACAATGGCTACCCCAAACAATGCCTTCTTCGTCATAATCATTGTATTACCTTAACGCTATCGTTTCCTGGAACTTCATCTAAGTTAAGCAAATTTCCACTTCCTTAGTAGAAGCCACAAAACAGCAAGACTTGTCCCGGTACCAATTACTATTAAAGTTATCGGCATAGATTCCTGTTCAGCTTCGGTTGGTATTTGTATCGAGAAAACGGCTTCATTGATAGGACCCCATTTATTGTCACGTTCCATTGCACGAATATATACGGTATGGTCACCTAGTTCAAGTCCGGTGGTATCAATGGTAAATTCAACCTCTTCCACCTGCTCGTCGAATGTTCCATCCAGGGGCATAAGCTGCGTACCTGTACCTGGCGGACCTTCAACATCTATGAAATATTCTATTGTTTTCACTTTCATCTTCCAGCTGGACATGGCAGCAGCATTCACTGTCACTGTCTCCCCGAATGTGACGACCTCTGAAGACATATTGATCGAGACAATATAGGGTAGGTCAGGTTCGAAAACATTGATCACATGGACTCCGGGATAATCTGCTGCATGACATCGGTTGCAATCTTCAATCTGGCCGTGATTCTCGTCACTTAGATCCACTGCACCATAGGTTGGCAACTCCATATATGTATGGCAATCCTGACACTGCCTGGGATACAGGTAATCAGCAGGATGCCGCCCAGGGTCAACTCCTTCTCCGTGGCAGGCCCAGCAAGCCTTATTGATATCATCGGTAAGGTTGACCTTGCTTGTTGCATTGGCATTGAGCTGGCTATGTCCGCCTAACCGGCTCTGTATCGCATCTACTGATGATATCCCAAACCCATTACTCACATCATGGCATTTTACACAGTCGGACCCTCCATCCTGACCTTCGTTCAATGTTGGTACATGGAATGTATCAGGAGATCCACCTATGGAAAAGTTATCGTTAATATGGAGCTGACTGGTGTTATACCCTCCCACTTTCTCATCATCATTATCAATATCTGCTTCCATAAACCTGTCTAAAAAAACCCTGACCTCAGTAAGACTCACAATGTCAGTATCAAATCCATAAAATACACTATCCACTTTAGCTATTAAGATGACAAAATCATCGATGTTATGATTTTCAGATAAAAGATCATACTCAAATTCAATAATTTCT
>DATKUV010000213.1:0-14541 GCA_035530415.1 Candidatus Nanoarchaeia archaeon
GCACAGGGAAATATTCAGAGGTGCCCTTGAATATGCATTTGGGGATTCAGCAGATGTGGATATAATCAAATTGCTCAGCCACGGTGATGAGTACTGCGATGTATATATTCATACACATTAATTATCAAGCTGCAGCTTCAAGAGCTGGAGAGGTCGAAAAAATTGACTTCTGCGGACAGTTTTCAACACACAGTCCGCAGTGAGTACATTTATCCTGATCGATCTCAGCTAGAAAATCTGTAACAGTAATAGCATCTTCCAGACAGTTCTTAGCACATATGCGGCTTTCTTAAATTTTGAATATTCTCTCCATTTTAGTCAATATTTTGCATTATTCCTTAATATTTACAAATTGATTAGGTAATATAATACATAAATTGACATAAATACGAGAGCCAGTAGCAGTGAATCTCCCACAGGATTTCGTTTGACAGGATTCTTTGGATATAATTTCTTTTCAGTTTCCAAATACGACATAGAATCCATCTGAGTTCTGTTTCCTATCCGGCCTAAAAAGTGCAGTGTTAAAGTGTCTTTAAATAGTATTCCTGCAAGTACGGGATTCTTTGAAAACCACTTTAAAAATGAAATTATCTTTAAGCAGACATCTACAGGCCATTGCGAGATCTTAGCTAATGGGTCATTGATGAACCAATTAAATACCTTACCTGATTTACGGTAGAACCAATCGGTATCGACGCTGATAGTGCGCTCACCATACAATTTATCCACCAGCAGGAAGAAGCCGAAAGCTGTGAATAACAGGAGCTGAAGTTCACCTACCACATGGCCTACAGTAAATGGATTGTAATCCACAGGATAGGGGAGCATATTGTACAGTATCTGGGGATATACCCCTACAAGGATGCACATAAAAGCTGCCACACCCATGGCAAGCAGCATATTTATCGGTGGTTCTTTGACCCGTATGCCGCTGTCCTTAGCAAAGAAAGTGAAATACGGTAATTTTAGTCCTGTGTGGAGAAATGTACCAGCAGAAGCAAAGGTCAACATCAGGAATATAAGGGTAAGATGAGACTTCTCAGCGCCAGCTATCACCATAGTCTTGCTCACAAAACCGCTAAACAGCGGCACGGCAGATATGGCAAAACCGCCTACCATATATAATGACAGGGTTATGGGCATGGTCTTGTATAAACCACCCAGTTCAGTGAGTTTCCTCTTCCCTGTCATATAGATAACAGCCCCTGCACCCATGAACAGTAATCCCTTGTACAGGATATGGGCAAAAGCATGTGCTGCAGCACCATTGGTCGCCAGCATCTCTCCAGGGGTGGCCTGTATCTGGGAAAAACTACCTACAATAGCTGCACCCATACCCACACCTGCCACCATATACCCCACCTGGCTGATGATATGATATGCAAGCAGCCTGCGTATGTCGTTCTCCAGTACAGCATATACTACACCGTACAGTGCCATTATGGCACCCAGATAAATCAGGATCTCGGTCCCTGAATAACCTCTTAACAACACATAGACAGCTGATTTAGTGGTGAAAGCTGTCATAAATACAGCCCCTGTGATAGTGGCTTCCGGATAGGCATCAGATAACCAGGCATGCAAGGGGGGAACCGCTGCATTTATTAAAAAGCCTATGAGGATAAGATATGAATCTAACCCATCGAGTCCTATATGCCCGAACTCGATGGATCCGGTATCCACAACCCTGATCACGATACCGGCAAGCAGGAACAGTCCGCCTGCCGTGTGGATTAGCAGATACCTGAAACCTGCATCATATGAGGCCTTGTCCTTCTGGTACCAGACCAGGAACACTGATGAGAATGCCATTATTTCCCAGAATATGAACAGCGAGAAAAGATCTCCGGCAAATACCACACCAAGGGCACTCCCGATATATAGGAATGCAGATATGTGCTGACCTTGCTCTTTAATATGGAGAGCATACAGTATACCGATAAACGCCATTATCACAAATGCATAGGCGAACACCATGGTCAGTTTGTCAACCTGCCCGAATATCAGTTCATATCCAAGATAATTATACACCCAGTTTGTACCTTGAGACGTGGATAAAAGATCGGTAAAGGCCAGCAAAGGAAGCAATAAGATGTACACTTTCTGGGCCCTGCCTTTAAATAAGGGAACTAACAGTGCACCCAGAATGAATATGAAAGCAGGAGGGACCCATTCAATCATAGTAATCTTCCTCCTTCATGAGCCATAGATGTCCTATGAACTTGGACACCAGGATGATAAGGACACAAGCTATGAAACCATAGAAGGCATGGAATGCCGGGAACTCGGCAATATGCTCAAGGGATAATTCAATATGATCGTGTTTAATCAAAATAAATTCAAGTATTACTACTACTATTAAACTCAGGTATAGCAACATACGCAGTTTTTTAATATTTTTGGGTTCGTCCAGGTATCCCATATCAGATCACTCCTGTGGTTACATTTTGAACCGCAACTTTGACCAGTTCAAGGAAGAGGTATGACGCATCTGGCCAGATACCTAAAATTAATGAGATAATAGCCGTAAGTACAAGCGGAACAAGCAGGAACGGTGATGCCTCTCCAAAATTTAATTCTTTTTCAGGCTTTTTGAAAAATGCCACATATATTACAGGGAAGAAATAACCGACGTTTAGCAAAGCACTTACCAATAACATAATCAAGATTGGTAACTGGTTCATTTCAACAGACCCCAATAAGAGATACCATTTACTGACAAAACCAGATACGGGTGGGAATCCGGCCATACCCAGAGCCCCTACGGTAAATGCCAGCATGGTTATCGGCATCTTTCTACCAATTCCGTTCATTTCACTGATGTTCTCTATTTTAGCGGTCACGATAATAGCACCTGCACACATGAACAATGTAATTTTCATAAATGCATGATACGGTATATGGAGCATCCCGCCCGTAATACCGCTTGATGTCAGCATTGAAACACCCAGCACGATATAAGACAATTGACTTATTGTGGAGTAAGCAAGCCTCTTTTTTAGGTTATCATGGGTCATGGCATATATGGATGCCATAATGATAGTAAAGCATACGAAATATGCCATCATTAGACCTAATCCAGTCTCTCCCATCAGATCCACTCCAAAAACATACAATATTACTCTGGTCGCAGTGAACACACCAGCTTTCACCACAGCTACAGCATGGAGCAGGGCAGAAACGGGTGTAGGTGCTACCATTGCAGATGGCAACCAAGAATGAAGTGGCATAAAAGCAGCCTTTGCCGATCCTATCATAAAAGTAATGAAAAGTATTTTGAGCATAATTACAGGTATTCCGTGGCCATCCAAAAACCCATTGAAAGCAAAATCAGTAGTGCCTGTATAATAATAGACAGCTACTACAGAGAAGAACAGGAACACACCGGCAGTCATCAGATACAGCATGTATTTCCGTGCCCCGCTCATGGCTTCCGGAGTTTCATTATGAACAACCAGCGGATATGTTGAAACTGTAAGTATCTCATAGAAGATGAACAGGGTGAACAGATTAGCTGAGAATGCGATCCCGATAGCACCAAGGATAGCAATAGCAAAACAGAAGAAATACCTGGTCTGTGCGTGTTCTTTTAAGCTACGCATATAGCCAATGGAATAAAAAGTAGTAAAAATCCATAAGAACGATGAAGTAAGGGCGAACAGTTCACCAAATGCATCCACTTTGAACTTGATAGGCAAATTGGGAAGCATCTCTATAACTGTATATTGAATAACGCTGCCTGCCAATATGTCAGGGAGCATGGAAAGGACAATCAGGAATAATACAGCACCTGCACCAACAGACCATCCTTCCCTGATATTGGGATGTTTGGAATAAATTATGATCAGTATCGCGCAAATAAAAGGCACCAGGACCGCAATTAATGGTTTTATTGTAAGTATTGTCTCCATGTTTATGTCTCCTAGCCGGGTAATAATATCTGAACCATTGGTGCCATAATTTCTTTAAGTGGATACAATGCCAGCAGCCCTAACAGGAACGTCAATGCCGCCAGTATCAATATAGGGAGAAGCATACTAAGTGGCACTTCGTCCACCTTACCCCCTTCTGCCCTATATAAATACATGTTCTCAAACACTCTCCAGAAATACACGATATTCAACAGGCTACTCAGCATTATCACACCCACAAAAACCCACATATCAGCCTCTATAGCACCCAGGGCCAGGTACCACTTGCTTACAAATCCCACGGTGGGTGGGACCCCTATCATGGATAATGCCACAAGGGTAAATGCCGCAGACGTGTACGGCATTTTCTTACTGAGACCTTTAAAATCATTGATGTTACGAATGCCGGTCTTGTAGATGATCGCACCTGCCACCATAAACAAAGCGGCCTTCATGATACCATGGTTCATGATATGTATGATACCGCCAGTCATTGACATCTCGTTAAGCAAGGCAATACCCAGGATGATGTATCCTATCTGACTCACACTGGAATATGCCAGCATTCTTTTGAAATCTGTCTGGGAAATGGCGAGTACTGATCCTGCAATGATCGCAATGGCCGCAAGCCAGGCCAGGATAATATTTGCATTTACTGTTGAAATAATGAACTCCGGTTTGAAAATGGTGATCATAAAACGGACCATTACATATGCTGCCACTTTAGTAAAAGTGGAAGCTAGAAGTGCACTTACGGCAGAAGGAGCCTGGGAATAAGCGTCGGGCATCCATGTATGCAGGGGGAACAACCCCACCTTAATACTGAATCCAACCAGGAAAAATGCAAACGCAGCCAATACAACTTTAGGTCTTTCATCAAAAGCTGCAGGTAGAATGTTTGCCATATCCGCCATATTCAGCGTCCCTGTAACCATGTAAAGATATCCGATTCCCAGTAAAATAAAAGAAGCAGACACAGTCCCTATGATCAGGTAATTCAGACTGGCCATGAGTGCATTTCTATTTGATCCTACAGCTATGAGGGCATATGCGGCCAGAGAAGATATTTCAAGAAATACATATACATTGAAAATATCGCCTGTGACTATCAAACCTTGAAGCCCGGCAGTGAGTAATAAAAATATAGTGAAGAATGGAACTGTCTTTCCAGGAAGTTCGTTTTCAATACTTTTTCTTGAATATATAGACACGATAAAAATTATGAAAATTACCACTATACTGACGAAAGCGTTTAGATAGTCAATTCTATATTCGATACCCCACGGTGGTTCCCACCCACCCATTGTGTAACTGATAGTCCCTGAGGACATTACGGTTTGAAGGTTGAATATGGAAATTAAAAAGGCAATAAATGTAGCAAATGATACGAAATACGGAACTGATTTCTTACTTAAGTATCCGATAATCGGCACAGTAAAAGCCGCAAACAGAGGAAGTACTACAATCAGGGCAGGAAAATCATCATAGATCATGACTGCATCTCCAGTATCTTTTCTTCCTCGATCGTACCGAATTCTTTGTATATCTTAATAATTAAAGCCGAGGCCACTGCTGTAACACTAACACTTACCACGATCCCGGTAAGTATCAGCACGTGGGGGATGGGATTAACATAAACAAGATTTTCCCCATGCATGTAAATGGGTTCAGTGACTATTTTACCTGGTATTTCTCTTATATCCCCGATCGAGATATAAAAAAGAAATATTGCTGTTGAAAAAATGTTTAGCCCAATTACTTTTTTCACAAGGTTACTCTTTGCAATAACAGCATAGAATCCGATCATCATTAAAACCACATAGATCCAGTAATTATAATTTGCAAGTATCTCTTCAATCATCACTGGTACCTCCCGGATAGAGTTCAAAGAATATGGTCACCATTACCGCCATTACTGTTATTGCCACACCCACTTCCACCACACCATCTATCATGAAAGCCCGGATATGGGCCGGATCTTGCAACGGCAGGGGTATAACCCCATAATCTAGGAATTTGCCCCCGAATATCAAAGCCAGTACACCAGCTCCCCCATATAAATATAGACCAGTACTGCGCATGATCATATTTACTTTTTCAGATAACCTCTGTTTGCCTGCTGTAAGCCCAAAGGCCATTACATACAGGATAATGCTGGCAGCCATGATCACACCGCCCTGAAAACCGCCACCCGGACCTCCTCCGCCATGGAATATCACATATAAGCCGAATATCTGGATGAAGGGGACCATCAATCTGATCACTGTCCTGATGATAACATCTTCCTCCCTCAATCTTCCCGCCTCCTCAGAATGAGAATTACAGATAAGCCTGCTGTGAAGATCACAGTGGTTTCTCCAAAGGTATCATAACCTCTGTAATCAGCAAGAATTGAGGTGACCATGTTCTCTACCGCAACATCCTCTTCGCTGTTTTCGATGTACCAATCAGCTACATGATGATGCGCCGGAGCATCCGGGTCTCCGAAATCAGGCATATCCTGACCGGCCCATATTAACAGGGATCCTGTAATGATCACGATAATAAAAGGAAGGATCCTCAATCTTCAGACCTCCCTGTGGTCTTAACTAACGTAAAAATGAAGAACACTGTAGTAATACCCGCACCTACAGATGCTTCAGTAAATGCCACATCAACAGCACGCATTTCTACCCAGACAATAGCCATGATCAAACTGTACAGTGAAAGAATAATTACCGCACTTAACAGATCCTTGACCGATATGGCAGCTATGGCACATACTACAAGGAAGAACAACATAACGATGTCAATTATCCAGATCATCTTATTCGCCTCCATGGTCTCAGACCTACTTTATATGCAGCTCTTGCTATAGCATGAGTTGCAACTGGATTGGCCACAAAAATAAAAATAACTAAAAACAGTAGTTTGACACTTATAAAATTTAATCCATTATAGATCATAAGACCTATAATCACTAATCCTACTCCTAAAGTATCACATTTACCAGTAGCATGCATTCTGGAATAAAAATCAGGAAATCTAATGAGCCCCACAGTCCCGGCAACTATAAAAAACAGTCCTGTAAATATGAATACTATCGAAATAATGTCAGATACAATTATTGTCATTTGATCTCACCTCAGTATTTTGTTGCTGCTATAGTCATCATGAAATTCAGAAGTGCATACACCAGTGCCAGGTCCAGAAAATGCGGTCTGCCGTAAATAAACCCAATAAGAACCAAAATAAGGATCGTCTTTGTTCCGATGACATTCACAGCTATGATCCTGTTAAAAATTCCCGGGCCGTGTATGGCCCTGTATAATGAAACAAAGCTGGTAATTATCAATAATAAACTTGCCATTATGAAAATGTTTTCCATTATTCATCCTCCATGAATACATGAGCAACTTTTCTTTCCATAGTTCCTTCCAACAGATCCTCACCCGCTTCCTTAGTGATGGCATGGATTAAGAATTCATCTCCATCAATATCTATTGTAACAGTTCCTGGAGTTAATGTAATTGAATTGGCTAATGTTGTTTTGGAAAGGTCGGTTTTAAGAAATGTGTTAAATGTTATTAGACCAGGGTCTATTGGCATTCTTGGATCAAGAGCACGTTTGGCAACATCTATGTTTGCAATAACGATTTGATACAGGATCCAGGGGAGATAAATAAAGAATCGAATTATTTTTGTGAAATTATTTTTTCCATTTTCATTTACAAAGACCATGTCATAAGTAAATAACGATACAATTAATGTACTGATTAAACCAAATGAGAGATGGAACCAGTCTGAGAAAGTAGATAAAAGTAACCAAAATGAAAATAATAGAATATATAAAAGTATAAATCTTATAAATTTTCTTAGTTTCACAATTTTCATCCCGCATTAATATTAATTAATATTATGTCCTATTTTCAGCTATTCACACCGTAAGTATTATTAAAACATTTTGGTTTTAACTTGAAAAAATCGATAATATCTTAGTACACATAAGCGTAAATTTACCTACCATCAAGCAACCAAAACTTTGCCTCTGTAAATCCTTTTGAATGGCCTAATCCTTCAATGTTCGTTCTTATTAGTTACTGTAATCGCATGGACAGGACATGCTCCTATACATTTCTTACAAAAGAGACATGAATCAGGGTCTTTTGCGAAATATAACCATGCACCATTTTGTCTGGGTCGCTTGTCCCATACCCTTGGACCTTTAGGGCATAATTTTTTACAGAGACTACACCCAGTACATGAATCATCCACTAATATTTCAATTACCATTATGATACCTAATTCATGGTTTTTCGAATTTTTTCGATATTTTTTAACATAATCTTCAGACATTCACAAAAGTATTATATATGAATTGTCTTATAGATTATTAATAACATCATTATAATCATAATTATGACTCCAAATAGCAAATTAAGCTGATTTAATATTCTTCTACTCAGGAATACTGATCCTTTATCTTGCTTTCATTAATTTGAATTTCAACAGATATCATACAAATACAGAAAAACTGTTAAATAATGACCTAAACGGCATCATAGTGGGCCTGTCACTGTTGATAATTTCAATCATCGGAGCTCTTGGCCATATGAAACTAGTCCGAAATGTTGCATTTCCATTAGTTCCTGGAGTACTTCTTATGGTAGTAGCCATCTCCATAATTTATTTGAAAGCTTATTCTAAGAAAGTGAAAATCAACAGGATAGATCCGTGTGGAATTGTAGGTGGGGAACTTTTAATATTTTATGCTGTTCTACTACATCTGGATTTCACAGCTCTGATATGGAGTCAGATCTTCCCAATATTTGTATCAGCTACACTTTATACAGCACTTTTTATTGACGTTTTAGCATTAGCAAAATCAAATCAATCCGGAATTACTGATGTAACAATCTGGCTTGACGAGATTGATGAAAAAATATCTTATGTCAGGACTGAATTCGACTCAATAAAGTTAGTACATGATGACCCCCAGTTGTCCAAAAGTCTTGAACGTCTGGTTGAACTCCAGAAAAAGCTAATGCAATTAAAAGCAATGACTGCATTCCAGATGTCTGAAACGTCATCACAAGGTGAATTGACAGATTTAATTGATAAAACTCTGACCAGGGCAATAAAAAAGACATGAAATTTGTTAAAAAGGTCTCATCAAAAAGAATTTGAGTTATCTGGAATGTCTGATATAATCAAAGATGTAAAAGAGATGCGTAACTCTTTAGCATCTCAAAGAAAGAAAGAAGAATGATCATCAATCATGGATTTAAAACATCTTCTTGAGAAGGTAAAAAATGGGGAAGTGGATATTGACGAAGCTTACGGACAGATTAAGATCCATAATATCGATACCTTAAGCAAGATATCTAATATTGACCCTCATAGAATGAAACGCACAGGTATACCTGAAGCTATTTTTTGTGAAGGAAAAGAACCTGGTGACCTGATACAAATTGCTGCACAACATCTGGAACATGAAGGCAGGGCCATACTGACCAGGGTCTCAGCTGAACAACTGGATGCCTTAAAAGAAAAATTTCCTGTCCAATGGCACGAAAAGCCAAAGGTCGCTATACTGAGAAAAGAAAGAACAAAGCCCGAAAAGACAGGTGGTGTCATTGGTATCATCACTGCCGGGACCGTAGATATACCGGTTGCTGAGGAGGCAAGGATCATTGCAGAGGAGATGGGTGTTACAGTCCATACTGTTTATGATGTTGGAGCTGCCGGGATCCACAGACTGTTTCCGTACCTTGGAGAAATGATCGAATCAGGCGTGGATGCTCTGGTCGTGGCAGCAGGCAGGGAAGGGACGCTTCCTACCATCATATCGGGGATCGTAGATGTTCCGGTAATTGGAGTCCCGGTCTCATCAGGATACGGAGCAGGTGGTAACGGTCTATCAGCATTGTATACAATGCTGCAGTCATGTTCTGTGCTGACTGTAGTAAATATCGATGCCGGGTTTGTAGCCGGAGCCTATGCTGCCAGAATTGCCAACATGCTTGCAGCTGAAAGGGGAAAAAATATAAATTAAAGATATTGGCTATTCAACTGCTTCGTCGTACCCAATCTCTTCTTTGGTAAGATAGCAGGCCGGATCATCTGCCCATACATTATCATAAATCGCTTCAGCACGCACGCGGAAGTTGCCGTTGCAGATATCGAACCATTTACATTTTGCACACCTGTCTGCATTGGCTTTTATGAGCGGCTTTCGGTTTTTGAGGCCAGCCATTAATTCGTCATTTGTATCTGTCCAGATCTCGCTGAACTTCCTTTCCTTGACGTTGCCAAAGGAATAATGTCTCCAGAACTGGTCTGCATGGACAGAACCGTCCCATGATACGCATCCGATACCGATGCCAGTCGAGTTGCCCTGGTTCATCATGAGAAGTTCATAAACATCGGCCGCACGCTCGGGGTCCTCTTTCAATAACCTGAAATAAACATATGGGCCGTCACAGTGGTTATCCACAGTCAGCACTTCCATTGGGAAGCCTTTGTCATGCATTGCTTTTGCCCTATCCATTATAAGGTCAAGCACTTCACGGCTCTCTTCGTGTGTCAGGTCATCTTCAACCAACTTTGACCCGCGACCTGTATAGACCAGGTGATAGAAACATACTCTGGGAATACCCTCATCTTCAAGCAGGTCAAATATGGCCGGGATATCAGCAGCATTCTTTTTATTAATAGTAAGTCGCAATCCTACCTTGATACCTTCTTTCTTGCAGTTGCGCATACCCTGCAGTGCTGCATCAAATGCACCTTTCATGCCCCTGAACTTATCATTGGTCTCCCTCATACCGTCCAGAGAAACACCCACATAGGAAAGTCCGATCTCTTTTAAGACCTTTGCCATCTTTTCATCGATCAGAGTACCGTTAGTGGATATAACAGCCCGCATACCCTTGGATACGGCATATTGGGCCAGTTCAGGCAGGTCTTTTCGCATCAGGGGTTCACCACCTGAAAATAAGATCACAGGAGATCCGAATTCTGCCAGATCATCGATCAGGTCCTTACCCTGCTGGGTGGTCAGTTCATCCTTATACTCAATATCCTGGGATTGGGCATAGCAGTGTACACAGTTGAGGTTGCATCGCCTGCCCATGTTCCAGACCACTACTGGTTTTTTATCTTTTGAGAACTGTAATAAATGTGAGGGAAGTTTGCCTGATTCCCGGCCATACCTGAGCGCGTCTGAAGGCTCAACTGTCCCGCAATATAGTTTTGAAATACCTATCAATTGAAAATCTCCATTTTGTTTTATGTAAAATATATACATTTATATTAGATGTATAAGTAATCCTCTTTTTTCATTAAATCGTACATTTATGGATGATGAATGCAGTACAAGATCATTTTCTATGTAAAAAGTTATGCCATTTTTGTGGTACGTGACATCACCCGAAAGTGCAGCATCCATAGGCCTTATCTCAAGTCTGGGACAGCATCCCCCACCTGATATAAATATCCGAACTGCTTTTTTTTCTGCTTTGGTCAATTCGTCTTTTATGACCCGAACAGCATCATCTTCAATAAAAAGATCGCTCATTAAAAAATCAAATTCCTTTTGTACTTCTTTAATAAGTGCCTCAAAGGTATACTCCTTAGATATAATATTAACTTGCAATTTATATATATTTAATGTTTTGGAGGTAGGATCACCAATAGCTGCCACAACAAGGTCCTGAGAATTCAATGCTTTTGTGAGTTTGTCCCGGATACCCATTTCAAAAGCCAGTTCGAACAGGTTTCTAACCATCATTGAACTGGTAAATGCAATAGCATCCACTTTATTTTCAATCAATGCCGAAACCAGTTTTTCATGTTGTGCATTTCTTACGGGTCTTGCGATCTGGTAGACCTGGGTCTCGTTCACCCGGGCTCCTGCGTTTTCCAGCCCCTCTACAAGAATAGGCGCACCATGGGAACTCCTTGCTATCTCAACCACTTTACCTTTCACGTCCGGTGCTATAGCTTTCACTAAACACTCTGAACTGTATGATTGGGGAACAAATGAAATAGTAATTCCTTTGTTTTGTGCAGCTTCCCTGGTCTTGGGACCAATTGCAATGGTCTTACAGTGGTTCAAAGCCTGTATGAAATTTTCCCTACCAGTTATTTTATCCAGGGTATGATCGATCCCGTTGGCACTGGTAAATATCACGATATCTGATTGTCCGGCCAGCACCCTTGCAACAAAACCATCAAAATGCTCATCCTTTTTGTCCAATATCTCTATCATTGGAGCCGAAATAACTTCAAAACCTGCTGCCTGGCAAATATGAATGGATTCTTTTTCATATCGCGTTGGCCTCATTATCGCGATCAATGGATGTGGGTTTGCCATAATAACCTACTGGACTTTTTGTTCACCCAGTTCATCATGCAGGCTGACCACACCGCCAATAATGGTAATAGCAGGTGCCTTGACACCCCTCTCTTTCGCCAGATCTACTATATTTTCCAGGGTACCCACCGTAGTCCTCTGATCCGGCCTTGTGCCCCGTTCGATCAAGGCGACGGGCGTTTGCGGATCTTTCCCGTGGCGCAGTAATTCATTGACATTTCGCGGCAGCATACTGACGCCCATTAATATCACTATGGTCCCGCTAAAACGTGCCAGTGCATCCCAATCAAGGGCAGAATCATCTTTTGTCGGGTCTTCATGGCCGGTAATAAAGGTCACCATGCTGGCATGATCCCTGTGGGTCACAGGTATGCCTGCATAAGCCGGGGCCGCTATGGCAGAGGTGATCCCTGGCACAATTTCCACTTCGATACCTTCCTTCACCAGCACTTGCGCTTCTTCCCCGCCCCGTCCGAATACGTACGGATCGCCGCCTTTTAACCTGACAACCTTCTTACCTTCTTTGGCTTTTTCTACCAGCACCTGGTTTATCTGGTCCTGTTTCAGGGTGTGGCTGCCTGCATATTTTCCGGCATCGATCTTTTCGGCACTTTCAGGCATGCTTGCTATGATCTTTTGACCCGGAAGCTGGTCATATACGATAACTTCAGCCTCATCAATGAGCCTGCGCGCCTTTATGGTAAGCAGGTCGGGATCACCGGGGCCGCTGCCTACCAGATATACTTTACCGGATTTTGTGCCATTCATAAGATTTACTCCGTTTTCATAAGGGAAAATTTAGTTTTTCTTATCGTTCTGATAGTATGATATACTTTCCTGAGGAGTATAATTGTGTTGGCTAAAGAAGATGGTGAAGAACAACTGCCTGCGATTCTGCAGCCATTAAAATTAAGAGCAATAGTACCAATAATAATTTTATACTATAATGACTTATAATCCACTATGACTACAATCCAGATTAGCGATACTCTCCATCAGGAATTAATTAAAAGGAAACTCTTTGGCAGAGAGACCTATGAAGAAGTAATCTGGGACATGGTAGAAGATACCAACGAACTGAATGACCAGACTAAAAAGGATATTGCAAAAGCCAGGGAAGAAATAACAGCCGGCAAGGTTCATACACTTGCCCAGGTTAAGACCGAACTGGGACTATGACGTACGGCATATTATTCTCTGACAGTGCATTAAAACAATTGAAAAAATTAGAGATAAATGTCCAGGAGAGAATTATCTCAACACTGGAACGAATCAGGATCCGGCCACAAGCTCATGTGACCAAGCTTGTTGGCGACCCGGGATACCGGCTAAGGGTGGGTGAATACAGGGTCATTATGGATATTGATGATGGTAATCTTGTTATCCTAATCCTTAAAGTAGGTCATAGAAAAAAGATATACAAATAATATCGATATATAAAAATCCTGCCTCTTGTAAGATCTACATTCCTGATAACATTTTAACCGCTTCTTTTACCAGCTCAGCACCTCCCTGCCTGGCAAGTGCATGACCCAGCCGGGCAGCTTCCTCTTCACAACTGGCAAGAGGTACGACCTCGTCCACCTTGACAAATCTTGAGCCGTCCAGTGCAAGTACTTCTGCCCTGATCCTCACATTATCGCCATCAGTCTCAGCAAATGCAGCGATAGGGACGAGGCAGCCGCCGCCCAGTATGCCGATCACTATACGTTCAAGCCTGGTTTCCAGGTTGCTCTGTGGATGGTCCAGTAAACCCGCTGCTTTGTGGGCTTCTGAACCCTTTGGTGTTACTATGGCCACAGTTCCCTGGTTTGCAGACGGACAAAAATGATCAGGATCAAGCTGGTATACATCCAGTTCCCAGCCCATGCGCTGCAATCCTGCCTCTGCCAGCAGGATGCCGTCATACTGCCCTTCTTTCAATTTGCGCCGCCTGGTATCTATGTTACCTCTAAGGTCCTTGATGGTCAGATCAGGTCGGTACCTGAGTAACTGGGACCGCCTGCGCATGCTGGTAGTACCGATCACGGCGCCCACAGGCATGTCATCCAGGGTTGAACCGTCCCGGGTCAGCAATACATCATACGGAGAGTCGCGTTTCAATACAGCAGCAGTGACTAAAGCCTCAGGACGCTCTGTAGGCATGTCCTTCATGCTGTGAACGGCAATATCAAGTTCACCTGAAAGCATCCTGTCATCAATATCCCGTACAAATGCACCCACACCAGGCACTTCATGCAGGGGCCGATCAGTAAACGAGTCGCCACTGGT
>DATKUV010000214.1:0-2328 GCA_035530415.1 Candidatus Nanoarchaeia archaeon
TTACTGTGGAAGATATCGTGCTCATGGGAAGGACACCGTATATTCATGGGTCTGAAAAAATCGAGGATATTGACATTGTACAGGATGCAATGAAAAAGACTAACACATATCATTTGAAAAAGCGGCTGATCACGCAGTTAAGCGGTGGGGAATTGCAGCGTGTGATTATTGCAAGGGCCCTGGCACAAGCACCGAAAGTACTGCTTCTGGATGAGCCCACTTCACACCTGGATATATCCAACCAGATAGAAATATTGAATCTTATCAAGAATGCTGCTGTAAAAGGTATGGTTGTCATTGCAGTTATCCACGACCTGAATCTTGCTGCCTATTACTGTGACAGGATCTACCTTTTGCACGATGGAGAAATAATAGCGACCGGGAATTCCCAACAGGTATTGACCCCGTCCAATATTAAACGTGCGTTCAATATCCAGGCAGAAGTAATTGATGCCAAAACGACAAATTCACTGTATGTGATGCCTGTACTTGGAGCCCGTGCATGAGATATTACATTAGAGACTCCACTTTGATCATCGAAGGAGGATTTGAAGCCGTAAGTTCAGGCATTAACGGTGGCAGAGGGCGGGTAGAATGCCTGGTTAACCATCAGGTGCAGCAGGGTTTCGACCATCAAGAACCTGCAGAATACCCGGGATTTATGGCAGATTCTCTGCATGTACCCCAGCCGTTTTTCGGACTTCTCACGGCAGTAAGTATGGATAACCTGTGTGTATTATCTGACAGTTATCTTACGGCTTTTGTCACGGCAGGTATTACTCATCCCTCGCCACATAGGGCAAACATAGGGACAATAAACATAATCCTGTTGATAAAGGGAATCCTGTCTGAAAGTGCAATGGTGGGAGCAGTAATTACTGCCACTGAAGCAAAAGGACTTGCGCTTCTTAACATGGGATTTGATTTTCTCGATACAACAACTGATGCTGTTATTGTTGCATATGAGAAACAGCCTCAGACCTTTATAGAATATGCGGATCCGTATACTGACCTGGGTAGAAAAATTACTAAAACAGTTGTTACGGGTGTAAAAGAGGGAATCAAAAAGACCGGATCTGATACTGCATGAAGAGTACTTTTTGAGGTCAGTATATTTGAATAAGAGACTGTGATCAATATATGTCTCAAAACGAAATTAAATTATGATAATTATATGAACACTGTTGCAATTTTATTACATCCACGATGCCTCAGATTCAACCTATATGGTTGAAAAAAGTATGGCTTGGCAAAGGTATTATAACTATCAAATCTGAGAATATAAAATAGAAACCTTTTTAAATGTTAAATCCACTCATCAAGTAAACTTGTTATAAAACAAGTACACTTGATTTAGAGGTGCATTCATGCATATTATGGAAGGTTTTTTACCTGGCCCCTGGTGGCAATTCTGGTTCGTAGTATCGATTCCTGTAATATTATATGGTATCTATAAGTTAAACAAACTCATAACTGAGAAACGTGAGATATTACCTCTACTGGCTGTAGCCGGAGCATATATATTCGTACTCTCCTCCCTTAAATTACCTTCAGTCACAGGAAGTTGTTCCCATCCAACAGGGACCGGAATGGCTGCAATTTTATTCGGGCCTGCAATTTCAGCGGTGCTTGGAGTTATAGTATTAATATATCAGGCCCTGTTCCTGGCCCATGGCGGCCTTACAACCCTTGGTGCTAATGTTTTTTCTATGGGAATAGCAGGCCCTGTAGTTGCCTATATTATTTTCAAGTTAGGTATGAGATTAAATCTTAATTTCTATATAACTGTGTTCCTGGCTACCGCACTGGCCGATTGGGCTACATATGTTATTACTTCCCTGGAACTTGCCCTGGCATTTCCTGCACAGACCGGTGGCGTGCTTGTATCGTTCAAAGCGTTTGCAGCAATTTTTGCGCTGACACAGATTCCTCTTGCTATTATGGAAGGAGCAATTACAGCGCTCATATTCAAATATGTAATCCAGGTCAAAAGCGATGTTCTGGTAAAACTTGAAGTGATCAATGAAAAGACCATTCATAAGATCAAGGAGTTGTGGGTATGAAAGGAGAACTTATTGTCGCTGCAATTATCCTGGTATTCGTGGCCCAGTTCCTGTACATTTCTTCTTCTACCGATGCTGAGTTTGGTGGTGCGGATGGTCAGGCCGAGGGTGTGATCGAAGAATTGACAGGGGGGGCCTATGAACCAATAGCTGACCCGATATGGGAACCTCCAAGTGGTGAGATCGAAAGTCTTCTATTTGCACTTCAAGCTGCCATAGGAGCTTTGATCATAGGCTACTTCTTTGGATATTACAGAGGGAAAAA
>DATKUV010000215.1:0-9364 GCA_035530415.1 Candidatus Nanoarchaeia archaeon
ATAGGGCTACAAATGCCTCTATGAAGCGAGCAAGGTTTTCTTCTTCGATATAATCATCAATCTTTGTAGGAAATAATATTTCCTGGCTTCTATCAAATCCTTGAACATGATCCATTGTTATCGCTCCCATTTTAAATACTGAGTAATTATGATTTTTATGTAATATATGTATGTATGGCATATAAATGCTTCGCTAGATAACGATTATTTCATTTGGAACAGAGAATATTAGATGAAAAATCCGATTAGTTGGGAAATTCGGACATTATAAAAAAATAGTTTTTACACAATCTGACGTGGGGGAATTTATTAAGGCTTTGAATTTATATTATTTACATCTCGGCCAAATGACTCATAGTATAAATCTAAGAGAGGTGAATTTGCCTATCGCACCAAAAACACCCAAAGAGCTTTTCCCATAGGCCCTAAAGTAGAGAAGCTGTCACCAGCCGCCACTATTACACTCAGGCAACTAGGGTATTTTTGTGGAACGCACCCAAAGGGTAAAATAATAACTTTTTAATTTCTTTTTGTTTCGAGTCCTCGTAGTTTTAACCAGTGGTGTGAGACTCACTTCTGTGATCTGGTATCGTTTGGCAACAAAGATTCTGTGTGAATTCATTCATGAGTAACGCTTCAATCTCAGCGCAATGTATGTCCAAGTTTTGGAACAAGAAAATCGTGTGGCAGAGGCAAAAAGCAACGGATTAGGAATTAGAGTAACTTGCTCATTTTATCCTTTGGGTGCGTTCCACAAAAATACCCGTTCTGGAAGTGAAATGTTTATTAAGTATATAAAAAAATTAATATATATATATCTAAAGTACCATAAATATAAAAGTACATGCAAGCGACACTATGAATTCAACAAACGTTATATAACATTAAAATTATAAAGATTGTTATAAAGAGTATGTGAGATTGTACAACCAATACAATCCCACCAAAGAAAAAGCGACTTACCACAGTCACGGAATAATATGCAACCTAAATTTATAAGGGTTGTGGTTCTGTATTTGCTTTTTTTTTGTGAATGGGTATTGGTCTCGTCTTGCGTGCAGGAGAAGATGAAATATGCCAAAAGGATTTAAACCCATAATTTTGCCTGACAAATATTATAATGAAATCGACTATAGGCGAGGACAGACACCGAGAAGTACATACCAAAAAACTTTAAAATGTGTATGAAATGATAACAACAATAGAAACAATCACAAACTTTGCTTTTTGGTTAGACTTTCTACTAATAGCAACAACAACAATAATTTGTACGGCTGCCCACTGCTATAAGATTGTAACAAAACTATAAAAAAAAAGAAATCCGACCTTCCCTGGTTTTCCCATTTTTTTTTAAATACCTTCGGCTCTTCAACAACAAAACAATCAATTTATTTAATTATCCATTTAGTAAGTTGAAGGTCTCAATACAATCCATCATCTTTTGAACAGCTCGTGAATACATTTGAGGAATACAAAAGTGAATTATAACAGTCAGAAAAATCAAGTGGGACAGCGCGGATTCGAACCGCGGTCCAAGCGTCCCAAACGCTCGAGGATCGGCCAGGCTACCCTACTGTCCCATTATCAAATGTAGCCTTCTGTAATCGTTACTCAATTAAAAGCCTTTCTATTAGAAAAACGAATTTTCTCCTATTATAGGAATTTTGGTCTGGCAGACAGATGCACAGGCAGTGCCAATCCCTTATATGGCAAACCGGCAGTTTCAGTCTGTATCCTTGCAGACAATTCCCAGGGCTTAATTTTTACCTGTTTCGGTTTTTTTGGTTCACTTTCAGAACGGATGGTAACAGTCAGTTCGCCCTTTTCAAATTCATCGTCACCAAGCACCGCAACATAAGGGATCCATTCCATACCTGCGTCCCGTATCTTTTTACCGACACTTTCGTCCCTGTCATCAATATCCACCCTGCAGCCAAGCATCATGGCCACCTCCTCTGCAGCTTCCCGATGCCTGTCAGCTATTGGGATCACCCTGACCTGGGTGGGTGACAACCACACCGGGAACATGGGTACCTCGCCTGCCTGGGTCCGCATATAGTTCTTCTCAAGCAGTGCATAGATTATACGCTCAATAGCGCCGCTGGGCGAGCAGTGTAAAATGGTGGGACGCTTTGCCTCTCCATTCTGGTCAATATAATTGATATCGTATCGTTCTGCATTCTCTACATCGATCTGGACCGTTGATAGCGCACTTGCTTTATCCAGGGCATCGATATAATTGAATTCAAATTTAAGTACGAAATAGAAAAATCGCTGGTCCCACATCTCGATAATTACTGGTTTATTAACTGTACGGGCCAGTTCTGTTATGAATTCCTTGTTTTCCTCATAGAAATCGCGAGTAAAACGAATGGCTACCTCATAATCCTCAAGGTCCAGGCCCATGTCATTCAGCACGCTGATACACATATCATACTGCTGTTTGAACTCAATTATGGCTTGTTCCATTTCCGCGGCAAGGGTGTGCATATCTGGCATAGTAAATGCACGCAAGCGCCTGAGTCCCACCAGTTCCCCGCTCTGCTCTTTACGGAAACTGTACCGGGTCAGCTCGATCATCTTAAGGGGCAGGTCCCTGTATGAGATGGTCATGTCATGATTCATAAGGAACTGGCCGAAACATGCGGCGAAGCGCAGGAACAGGCTCTTCTTGTCTGCCTCAATAGAATACTGCCTGGCAGGAAACCGGTCAAGATACTTCTTCAATGTTGGATGATTCATATCATACATGATCGGGGTTTCCACTTCCATGGCCCCCATAGCTGCTGCCCTGTCCAGCACATAGGTCTCTAATAAGCTCTTAATCAGGCGACCCTTGGGATAAAAACGCATATTACCGCTGTCGCTTCCGGGTTCATAATCGGCGATCTCCATCCGCCGCATCAGTTCCACATGGGGAGGTGTGCGATCCACGGTACGACTTTTTGACACCTCATAGTCCCTGAACTTACTTAGGTTGTCATGGCCTGAAAAATCAAAATCCTCAAAGCTGTGTAATTCCCCGTCCGGTGTCAGGATATACCAGTATGATTTCGCCTTTTCTTCGGCTTTGATGGCCTCGCTTATTACTTCTTCTTTCTCTTTGCCGGGAGCAGCTACCATTTCTGAGGCTTCATCAACCCTTATCGTCCTGGAAAGTTCAGACAATGGATGACCCTTACATTTTATCTCAAAGGACTTGTAGAACCCGAATGGTGCCCGCTTAACATTGAATTCATTCTTCAAGGCGGCTTCCAGGTCTTTTAAGACCTTAACTGCCACTTTTGGCGAAGACAGTGAACTGCTGAGATGGGCATAAGGGTAGAGCATGATATTTTCGGCTTTTACCTGTGCTGCAACCTTTTTTATCTCTTCAAGAGTTAGATTGGCAGCTTTTTCAGGATCTGATTCATCTGCTTTTTCAACAGCAATAAAAACCGTGAGAGCGTCGTCAAGTCTGCCATGGCGCATTTCATCTCCTATCTTCTCAGCCACGGGAGTTTCTTTTTTGACCTCATATTCTATGTAACCTGAATGGATGAGTAGTATCTGCATAATTTTGTCACCATAATTTTGATATGAGATACTGTTTAGATTAAATAAGGATTTTGTTTAAGACTGAGGTATTAGTATGATACACGTCGAAGCATGGGAGTTGGTTGAATATGGCAGAACTGCAGCATAAGCACACCTTGATATCATCTGGTCATTCCCCCACAAACTGAATAACTCACTCAATATTGGGGTGATTCACTAATTCTCTCAATAACTACCATCAGTTTTCCTACTTCTACCACATCCACAGCATGACCACCAGATAATATTTCTCGCTCAAAGGTAACAGCATCAGGTTCTAATGTTATGGTCTCATCCTTAAGTCCCAACAGAATTGACCCGCTTGCCACCTGTACTGCAATTGTTTGAGGATCTGCCGATTTTAACGCGCCAATAATGGCACCTGCCTTGTTCTTGAATTTTGGACCTATGACACTCATATTCGGCTTTATTCCACTGACCCTATGTTCAAACTCAGGATCGCCTTCATGAACCTCAATATCTGCATTTACAGTACCGGCTATATCAGCCACGTCCACAATACTGCCGTACATCCTGATCCTCCCTAATGGAGCATTAAGAGCCATACCCTTATCAGACTTAAACCGCCTGATTGCGGCAGTGATCTCTGCGACATGATCACCCATATCTTCTGCAGCTTTGTTAATTGCAGATTCATCCACTTCAGGCCATTGGGACTGATGCACGCTCTCTTTATGCAGTAGCGAATACACCTCTTCTGCAAAATAAGGAATAAATGGTGCCAACATACGTGCCAGGGTATCCACTGTGAGATATAATGTCTGTTGTGCGGCTTTCTTCGCTTCGATATCATCACCATACAGCCTTGACTTCACTAGCTCGATATAATTATCTGCAACAGTTTCCCAGGCAAAACCCCTGATGCTTTTCAAGGTCTCGTCAAACTGGTAAGCGTCCATGCTGGCAGTAGTATGTTTGATAAGTGTGTTCAGTTTACTAAGCAGCCAGCGATCAGTTGTCCTGTACTCTACATCACCAGGCTGGTAACCTTCAAGATGAGGCATGCAGAACCTGACAATACTCCATAGTTTTTGCTGGAACCTATGACCTGCCACCACGTCCTTCCAGCTGAACACGATATCGGAACCTGTGGAACCCCCAATAGCAGCCCACTGCCTGAAGGCATCAGAACCGTGTTGTTCCACCACTGCTTCGGGCATTATAATATTGCCCAGGCTCTTGCTCATCTTATGGCCGTCCTCACCCAGCACCATACCGTTTATCACGATATCGTCCCATGGCCGTAATCCGGTCAAGGCACTTGCGCGCAGGATGGTGTAGAAAGCCCAGGTCCTGATAATATCATGACCCTGAGGGCGTAATTGGGCGGGAAGCCTGGCATCATCTCTGCTCATCCAGCCAGCTACATTTAGGGCCGAAATGGACGAGTCCATCCAGGTGTCGAGCACATCTTCTTCAGGAGAGTGGGAGGTGGAACCACATTTGCAGGGTTCCGGAGGTTGGGACGAGTTTGGGTCTAAAGGCAACCATTCCTCTTTGGCAACCATGACCTCACCGCATTCATCACAGTACCACACCGGGATGGGGGTGGCAAAGATGCGCTGCCGGGAAATGCACCAGTCCCATTCCATGGTCCCGGCCCAGTTCTTTAACCTGATCTCCATATATGGTGGTACCCAGTTTATCTCGGATGATTTTGAAATGATGTCGTCTGCATCGATCTTTATGAACCACTGCCTTTCTGAGAGTATCTCAATTGGGGTTTTACAGCGCCAGCACAGACCGACGTTCTGGTCCAGCACTTTCTGCTCATATATGATCCCTGCATCCATCATGTCCTTTGTTATAGCTTCTTTGCATTTGGCCAGGGTCATGCCTTCATATTTCCCTGCAATGGAGGTCATTTTACCCTGCTTGTCAATGGCTTTACGGAGGGGCAGACCCATTTCAACCCACCACCGCACGTCCTGCTTGTCGCCGAACGTACAGATCATGACCACTCCGGTCCCGAAAGCCGGGTCCACTTCTTTGTCGGCCATTACCGTCACCTTATGACCGAAGACGGGAACTTCGATCTCCTGGCCTACATATTGCTTGTACCGCTCATCTTCTGGGTTGATCGCCACTGCTACGCAGGCAGCCAGCAATTCCGGCCTGGTAGTGGCAATGTCCAGTTTATCGAAATGGAAGTAATTCAGTGTGGTCTGCCTGGCTTCGTATTCAACCTCTGCAAAAGCAATGGCGGTTTCGCACCTGGGGCACCAGTTGTTTGGATGGTCTGATCTATATATCATCCCTTTATTGTACATCTGGACAAATGAACGCTGGGTCTTGCCGTAGTATTCCGGCTTCATGGTGATGTACTCGTTGCTCCAGTCTATGCTGAAGGCCAGGCGGCGCATGGTACCGCGCATCTTCTCGATATTTCCAACCGTGAGCTCCTCGCACAGCCGCCTGAACTCTGCCCGAGGCACCTGGTTCTTGGTGATGTTGTGGATCTCCTCTACCTTGACCTCGGTGGGGAGACCGTGACAGTCCCAGCCTTCAGGGAACATGACATTGAATCCGCGCATCCGTTTGTATCGGGCTATGAAATCAATGTAACACCAGTTCAGGGCATTGCCGATATGGAAATTGCCTGTGGGGTATGGTGGCGGGGTATCAATAATATACTGGGGTTTATCAGAATCCCAGTCAAAATAGTTCGTGGAATCGGACCAGCTGTTCATCCATTTGGGTTCGATCTCCTGAGGATCATATTCCTTTGGCAGCTGTGTTGCAGACATATATTTAGGCCTCTTGATAAGTGAAATTTGATGATATATTAAGTTGAAACATGCAACAAAACACACACAAGGTAAATATTATTATCGGTGTGGTTGACCGTGGATATCTATTTCATGTTCCATGATCCGGGTTGATGAGATGGGCTGCCCGTCATAGGCAAGTACATATTCCACACGTACAACCTCTATTAGCTTTTTTCCCAATTCGGTGCGCATGGCATTGATCAATCCACCAATTGGTTCAGTTTCTGGTGAGACCACAAGGTAGTCAAAGTCTTCCTCTATGGTCGGACCAAATGGGTCTTTTAGACAAACGATTTTTGGGCTGGCCCCGAATTCTTCAAACATGAACAAAGCAAGTTTCTGTGCTCTGATCTCCCAATCTTCAACATGATGTAGCCGTTTTCGTGCCATTTCATTTGATGTAAGGCCAATAATAATCTCGCTGTTGGAACTTAACAGGTGAGCTATGGTTAGTAGGGCTTTGTGTCCATCATGCAGTGGACTAAAGGTGCCTCCAATGGCGACGCGGGACATGAGGATTCATATTTACATACTGAACAATAACAGTATTGATGTATTTGTATCAAATCAGGATTTATGTCTGTTCAGTGAGCAGTAAATAATTCATCTTCCGGCCAATATCAATATATTTCCTCGTCCTTTTTTTATTTTCTGGACCAGACCCCTGGCTTCCAGATCAGTTATCATCAAGCTCACCTTTGATTCCGAACAATTTAGTTTCTTCCTCAGATCCATCTGGGTGATCCTGCCACCAGCTCCTTCAAGAATAGTAATTATCTCCCGAAGATCATCTGGGAGTGGGGCAGAAATATCTGGTCTGGATTTCTGGGGCATTTCCTGAGGTTCTTCCTGATGCATCTCAGATGCATCCTCAATCTCTTTTTCATCAACTTGTTTTTGGCGGTAATAATAATACCCGGCAGCTGCCAAAATGACCAATAATAAAACTACAATATAAACATAATTCCAATCAAAACCTGGATTTCCTCCAATATCAAAGGTAATATTAGCGAGATCCTCATCAGGGAACTCGTCTTCTTCTTCCTCCAGAGGAAACAGCAAGATATCGAAAACAAAATCGCCAACCTCCTCCGTCACAATCATATTATCTTCTGAATAATATTCCAGCGTATCATTATTGTAATAACTTGTCTTGATAAGATAATTGCCGGGCGGAAGGTTGAAGGAATATACACCTGACGTGGCAACCCTGAACTGGACGGGTGTGGAGTTCACTTCTATAAGGGCATGGTCCAGAGGGTCGAAAGTGGACCACTCATATATGGTACCGTGAATGGTAAAGGCGCAGGCTACAGGAAGGGTCAGAATTAGAATAATCAAGGATAAGAAGTACCCCCTGCCGAACATATTTGATTTATATAATTAGGAACATATAAAAAACTTGTTAAGATGGGGGAGACAGATATGAGAATAAATCGAAATACTGGAATGGTGATAGTTTATTGCTTCTATGATCGTGGCTAAAGATCTGGTTAAGAAATTTGACGACTTCACTGCAGTAGATGGTGTGAGTTTTACGATAGAAGAGGGGGAGATGTTCGGGTTTCTTGGACCTAATGGTGCAGGCAAGACCAGTACCATGAGGATGATACAGTGCGTCTCGCCCAAGACTGGTGGAAAACTGGAAGTGCTGGGTATGGATGTGAACACCCACCACAGAGAGATCAAACAGATACTGGGAGTGGTGCCGCAGGAAAACAATTTGGACCCTGATTTTAATGTTTTTGACAACCTGCTGGTTTATTCACGCTATTTTGGCATCCCACGCCCTCAAGCCTTAAAGATGATTGATAAGTTGCTGGATTTTGTGCAACTTCAGGGAAAAAGAGATGTAATGATCGATAAACTCTCAGGAGGCATGAAGCGCCGGTTGATCCTTGCCAGGGCTCTCATCAACAGTCCCAGTATAATCATACTGGATGAACCCACGGTCGGTCTTGACCCGCAGGCAAGACACCTCATCTGGGATAAACTCAGGAGCCTGAGATCAAAAAAGGTCACTATTGTGCTCACCACCCATTACCTTGATGAAGCAGCCCAATTGTGCGATAGGCTGGTGATAATGGATTACGGCAAGATATTGCTGGAAGGGTCGCCTGATGAGATAGTTAGGCAACAAATAGGAACCGACATTGTGGAAACTGAGAATAACCCGGACGTAAGGGCGTGTCTTGATGAAAAAGACGCTAAATACGAGGTGATGGGGGATATCATACAGGTTTATACCAGCAAACCTCAGGAAATTACAACACATCTATTAAAAGAATGCCGGCTTGGGAAAATTACTGCCCGTGCTGCTACACTTGAAGATGTGTTCCTGAAACTTACAGGAAAAAAACTCAGAGAGTGAAAAAATGTCATATTTCAGTTTCCCCAAACTCAGCCGAAGGGTAATGATGGTATGGCGTCGAAACTGGGATGTGTTTATGAAGACATACAAAGTGAACTTCTTGCCCCCGTTTATTGAACCCCTACTATATCTTTTTGCTCTCGGGTTCGGGTTGGGTACATTTATAGACGAGATCGAAGGTATATCCTATGCCCGTTTCATCGCTCCTGCCATTATAGCAATTTCCATCATGTACTCCTCTTTTTTTGAATGCACCTTCTCTTCCTATGTTCGGATGTACTACCAGAATACCTTTGATGCCATTATCTCAACACCTTTGAGCATAGAGGAGGTGATAACAGGGGAGTTATTGTGGGGTGCTTCCAGAAGTCTTATAAATGCTACCATAATGCTGCCAGTGTTATGGGTCTTCGGACTTATCGAACTGCCAGAATCTTTACTTATAATCCCGTTCGCCTTTTTGGCAGGCCTTTTATTCGCCAGTATTGCCATGTGCTTTACTGCCATCTCACCCAACATAATGGCCCTGAACTATCCTGCATTCCTGTTTATTACCCCAATGTTCCTGTTCAGCGGTACCTTCTTTCCACTTTTGCTTCTGCCCGTGCCTTTGCAGTATTTTGCC
>DATKUV010000216.1:0-2964 GCA_035530415.1 Candidatus Nanoarchaeia archaeon
CTTGGAATAATTTTTCTACTGGCCGGCGTAGTTATTTCCTTAGATAGCAGTGAAGGAGAAGAGTTCATCTATTTCGGGGTGGGGACGCTGGCAGCTACTGCAATATATTATGGAATTATGGCTAAAAATCCACAGATAATAGCTTTCATAATAGGACTGATAGTACTGCATACAGGTGTACTGCTAATTGTAAAAGGTGAACTTATCTATCCAACCCAATTCGGGATAGTTACTTTCGTAGCAGGTATCCTGGTACTGTTAAACTCGGGCTTTTCAGAATTTATGCGGGATAGAAAGAAAAAAGATTAATCATTCTATATGATGGTCACTTCGCATAACCTTCAATAATTCCAGCACTGAATATCCAGCCCTGGTAATTCCCATACTTCGATTATCTGCATCAGTTCCAGCGACGTATAGATTCTTTATCGGGGAGCGTATCTCTGCAAAATAACCATTTATTGTTACTGCCGCTTTTTCAGGTATGGTCATCTGGTAATGTACCATCTCAATGTGGTCTTCTATGCCTGGCACTGCCTTCAGTATGGTCTCGTACATCAGCTTTTTGTCTTCCTTCAGGGGTATCGATTCATCCACCACAAAAGTAAAACCTACAAGCTGCTTACCTTTAGGCGCTATGGAAGCATCGTAATTGCTTATCGGCATAGCCCAGTATGCCCTGGATTTGAACCATATCTCAGAACCAATATAATCGAATTCCGGTAATTTTGTATCAAGCCCGATCCATATTGTCATGCTAAGAGTCTGGACAATATTTTCAAGGTCTGTTAGATACGATGCCGGCAGATCGTCCATAATTAAGTGCAGTTCTTTGGCAAAACCTGTATAGACCACCACATTTGCATTATAATTGCCTTCAGGAGTGACCACTTCTGTTACAACACCATTCTCTGTATTTATCCTGGTCACATTCGTTGAAGTCTTGATCTCAACTGTTTCAGGCAATGAATATAAGACAGCATTGAGAAAAGCTTTAAGACCTTTTCTGGGATATGCCTGGGAGTATCCAATATTATTCGTGGTCAACCGGCTCAGTACAGACAGATGTTCCCTTATCTGACTGCCTGTCAGATGGTCTGCGATCAATTCCAGGTAGGATTTAGCCACATCTCCATCTTCCCAGAAATTTTCTGGTACACTGTCCCTCATAAAACTGCTGCCTGTCAATATTCTGTGTACTGAGGTCTCTTTCATGGATTTTCCTGATAATGAATAACTGACAGAATCAATAAAATCCAATGAGTCCTGGGAAAGCCCTTTTGGAACATAATCCAATACTGACTGGGTGCTCAGATCGACCCCAAAGGTGGTCTGGGTTACGGCCCTGGTAATAGCCTGGCTCAATAGCAACCGATCCATTTTCGGTAATACATCGAACATGGCAAACTCTTTTAAATTGGAAGGTAACTTGAAAAGACCTTTATTTGTTCTGATATGATATTTTCCATGATCCAAAAATACAGGGATATAATTGAAATACTGGTCCATAAGACGGCGTAAGGGGCCCGTCTTGAGGTGGGTTATTGCATGGACCCCGGTATCTACCTGGAAACCGTCTACATTGTAACTATTACAGTTTCCCCCGACAATACTGCGTTTTTCAAGCACCAGCACTTTTTTTCCGTGTTTTGATAGAGTGAGGGCAGACATCAATCCGCTGATACCTCCACCTACGACAATCACATCATAATTATCCATAACAATTCCAGTCCTATAATGGATCAAGTGTTAAATTCTTTTTGTGCAAGCCCATTCAAAATAGCATCATAACGCTGGCACACACGTTCAATAATATCATCTGATGCATTCTGGTGCGTTGGTACCAAAATATCGGCTCCTTCTGAAACATTCACACCCTCGCTGGACAGCCCGTAATCAGGAGCTACCAGTAAACCCTCGTGGGATACATTTAGTTTCATATCAGCGATAAGACGGGCCACCATTTCTGTAGCAGGTTTCACCCTGGCAGATACTCCCAGCGATCTTGATAAATATTCTGATTTCAATTTCTTGACCCGTTCGATAGCTTGAAGTCCCTTCTCTTTCTGTCCCATTGGATAAAGTATATCCAGTGTTTCCAATAGATCATCAAAAGTTACTGCCCGTACCTCTATAATTTCCCCGGTAAAATATTCCGCCAACTTTTCTCCGTAACCTTTTGAGAGCACCAGTTTTCCAATTCCCTTCATGCGCTGCTCTTCTTCCTGTGTGGGTTTATAAGGCTCCACAACTTTGAAATCCTCGATACCCAAAATGAACATCAGGGACATGTACCCTCTGGTCACCCCAATGGGTTTTTTCACACCAAGCCATTTATCCAGCGGGGTCTGACCCTGTTCCTGGGCCATCTGGATGATCTTTTGTTTGATATACTCGGGATCGCTGGATTCCAGGCCGAAATATTCTGAAAATCCAGGGGATGTAGTAATGATCTTGCTGCGGCCCATGGGCTCCCTCTTTATCAGGCCCCTCTCTTCCAGTTCCCTGAAATGGTCATAGGCAGAACTCCCTCTGATCTCTACCAGGTCACTCTGGAGAATGGGCTGGTGATAGGCTATCATGGACAGGGTTCTAAGTACGGGTGAGGGCAATTCCTTTGGCGCCACGCTTCTCACCAGTTCCGCATATTCGTGTTTGACCTGAATTACATACTTACCTTCCAGCTCAAGGATCTCAAGTCCAGTATCCCGGGATGAATATTCCTTCATCAGCGATTTGATGATAAGGGCGACTTTTTTTCGCTTACTTACCAGTTCCTTTAATGTAGCTTCATCTAACGGAGTACCTGCCGCAAACAGGGCTGCTTCAATTATCTCCCGGTCCCCTATGAGCATACCTCCGCAGGATAACTGATAAACAATTCACCAAAGAGTTCTTCCTGCTCAAGCCATATTTCCTTTGAATTTGCAAGGAATAATAACGAGACATAGGTCATCAATTTAT
>DATKUV010000217.1:0-4310 GCA_035530415.1 Candidatus Nanoarchaeia archaeon
TTGAGCTTCGGGATAAAATGGTCATAAAAAAACGCATACCTAAAAAGTACCGTCTGGAAGTGCTTGACAGTACAATTCGTAAGGAGCGTACAAAAGCTGAATGCCGGATTACTTCTGAATCAAGACGCAACGGTGTTCCCACTCCGATAATATTTGATATTGAAGACTTTGAGATAACAATGGAATACATTGACGGTCCCAAAGTAAAAGACATCCTGACACCCCAGTTAAGTTATACTATCGGGACAGTTGTTGGCAAGCTTCATTTGGCTGGAATTATCCACG
Organism: Candidatus Nanoarchaeia archaeon; assembly: GCA_035530415.1. Taxonomy (GTDB): domain Archaea; phylum Halobacteriota; class Methanosarcinia; order Methanosarcinales; family Methanocomedenaceae; genus Kmv04. The sequence goes on from DATKUV010000217.1 coordinate 286, forward strand.
GAGATCTTACCACCTCAAATATGATATTTCACGACAACAGGGTTTATCTTATTGATTTTGGATTGGCTTTTTATGATAATTCACTGGAAGCAAGAGGCGTTGATGTCCACGTGCTGTTCCAGACCTTTGAGAGTACACACGATGATCATGAAACCATGATAACTACCTTTTCTGACGGATACTGCACAACATTTTCAGATGCTGATAATATTCTTCAAAGGGTGAAAGAGATCGAAAGCAGAGGACGTTATGCATAAAATATATTTTGCAACAGGAAATGCCCATAAGGTAAGTGAAGGCATGAATATTTTAGCACTGGTGGGTTTTGATGTGGAACAGATAGACTGTGACTATCCGGAACTGCAGGCAGATGATCTGGAATCCATTTCTGCTTACGGGGCCAGGTGGTGTGCAGAGCATGTTGATAAACCGGTAATGGTGGATGACAGCGGTATATTTATCAAAGCTCTAAATGGTTTTCCGGGTCCATATTCCAGGTATGTTGAAGACCACTTAGGCAATTTGAAGATTTTGAAATTGATGGAAGAAGAAAAAGACAGGACTGCCGTATTTAAAACAGTAATCGGATTTTGTGAACCGGGTGGTGAACCTCTCACTTTTACAGGTGAGGTCAAAGGGAATATAGCGTATGAAGAACGGGGCACAAATGGATTTGGCTATGACCCTATTTTCTTACACAATGGATCAACCTTTGGAGAGCTGGATGATAAAGCGAAGAACCAGTTATCTCATAGAGGTAACGCTATGCGTAAGTTTGCAATATGGTTACAAGAAAAAATGTAAAATTAGTTTAAGGCCATAGACCGAACTGATAATTAAATATTAAAACCAAAATTGCAATAACTATTCCCCCGATTACTACATATTTAGGATCAATGGAATATGCGGTCTCATCAGCTTCATAATAGCGCATAAGGCCAGCTGATGATTGAAGTCCGCTACCGGATTCTTTCTTTTTTGCCATTATTATTTACCTCTAATTAGTTTCAATTTGTTCTTAATGGCAATTAAAGTATCGCCGATCAAGCAACATCTGAATTTACACAATTGCTTTAAGCAGGTCAAAGTCGTGAACCATCCCAATAAGTTTATTGTTAGCAGACAGAACAGGCATCTGATCAATGTTATTCCGTTTTAATTTCCGGGCACAGTCGCTTACAGTAGTGCTTGGAACAACAGTAACTGGAGCCCCTTTTAATTTTATAGCTTCTTTTACAGGGGCATCCGGAAGTTTGATCTTGGAGACACTGTAATAAAGGCTCATGGTATCGCGCATTGATTCCCATGTCCATTCATCATCATCTGATCCGGCAGACATATCTGAGATCTCTGTTGAATCCACAATTATACTCATATTTATAAGATCTTTATCAGCTATAACTCCCAGTACTTCCCTTGATAGATTTACTACAGGTGCAGCCTTGACCTCTGCAAGTTCCATTATCATTCCCACCACTGAAACAGGAGTTTCATCCCATATTACAATTGTTTTATCGTTTATAAAATTTCCAATTGGTTCTGTTATATTAAAACTGGCAACTGCTCCCACAATATCTGCAAGGGTAATTAGTCCCACAAGTGTACTATTATCTACTACCGGGAGTCTCCTGATCCCATGTTCAAGTATCACCCTTGATGCTTCAACAATAGATTCTTCCGGAGTAATTGTTATTGGATCCCTGGTCATTAAGATTGCAAGTTGTTCTTCTTCCGGATTTTTTAAGAGGTCTGTCCTTGTTACAATACCTGCTAGATCACCATTTTTGACAACTGGTACTCCGGATACATGTTTGCTTTTAAGGATCTCAAGCACTTCATCCCTGGAACCAGGTAAAGTTGCGTAGGCTACATCTCTAACCATCAAGTCTTCTACTTTAGTATAATTGGGCATAGTTAAGCTCCTTATTTGCTGTTTGATAGATGCGGTATTATTTGGGTTTTTCCCCTCTTACTATCATCACAGGGATCTTGGAAGTCCTTGAAACCTTTTCAGCCACGCTGCCCAGAAGGAATCTATCAAGACCGCTTTTCCCCAAAGTACCCATGACTATGATATCAGCAGATTTGTCCTCGGCAAGTTTTATTATCTCTTCTGCCGGGTGTCCTTCCACTGTGATGCTCTCAACTTCGATATTGGCAGCCATGGCTTCTGATTCAACCTGATTGGTTGCTACATTGCCTTCCTGTTTCAGCAATTCGTACATATTTGTCCATGCAACATCCATGGGTATGGATGTGAATATACCGGTGTCCACTACATAAATAGCATAAATTTTCGCTTCTGATATCTTTGCCAGTTCTATGGCATATTTGATAACATTGGCTGAATATTCAGACCCATCGGTTGCTAAAACAATTTTTTGGAACAATTCGCTTTTCATGGCCTTCTCCCTCCACTATTTTATAATTGCTATTATATCGTCCGGCCTTCCTCTTCTTACAAGACTGGATACCAGATCGCTGCTATTTGACAGATTAGGGGAGCCATCATCCAGTACCATGAGTTTGGCTTTTTTCCCCTCTAATATTGAACCTGAATCTTGATCAAGTCCAAGTATTTTTGCTCCATTTAGTGTGCACATCTTAAATACCTGTCTGTCTTCCAATCCATACACTTTTGACAGGACCTCCATTTCTGAGAACATGTTCACTGAGTTCAACATTACATTATCTGTCCCGACTGCCACAGTTACACCTGCATCCAGCATACTTTTTATTGGTGGGCGATTGGGTGCACCTACCCCAGTTATAAAATTCGATCTGGGACATATTACTGCTGGTATGTCAGCTTCATAGAGATGTCTGATATCTGATCCTGATGCATGGGTCATATGCACAATAAAATCCGGATCCAGGTCAATAGCTGATGATATGTCAGATGTGTCTTTTTCGCCAGCGTGAATGGCAAACATTTTGCCTGCTGAATGTGCTGCTTTTACACATTCTTCAATAATGCCCATTGGAACATCATTAACACCACTCATACCTATTCCGCTGCTGACTTCCAGAAGTCTGTCTATTTCACCGGGTTTTGGGTTTTTTGGTTCCTCTGCCCTGCTCAAGACTAAACCTGTAACCCCTTCAAACCTTGACAGGATATCAGTTAATATTGAGGTCCCTTCTAATCCCCCCTCACGAAAATCACAGAAAGTGCAGGTCCCTGTAGCTATCATATCCTCCAAAGTTCCGCAAATCGCATCCTGAAGATCCTTTACTGATGCTGATCGAAGTATCTGGTGTTTAAGACCGAAAGGAGGTTTTACAAGGCTGTCAAGATCAGTTATTGGAGGGTCTTTAACGATTGAATCGCCAATATGTGTGTGTGGATTTACAAAACACGGGGCTATTAGACCGGTCATATCAGCATCTACTGCTGTATCAGTCCCGATTTCAGTTATCTTTTCGTCTTTAATACAAAGATATCCTTCAATAACCTCGAAATCATCTGAATAAATTATGGTCCCTGATATAATTAGTTCTGTGGACATTACACTCAATATGTTTCTTTAATTGATATTGAATATATTGTTTTTATACGTCACAGTATGGTGAAATTGATATTTTACCAGAATATTCTCATATACACACTTTTACAGACTTCAGCACAAGTTTCGATGGGTTGTAAATATGTGAAAGCGTCGCAAGTAAATTTTATTTGTGATTAGGTGTTAATAACTGTATTAATTTGAAAACACCCAACCCCCTTATTTCAATTGGAAAAATAAACTGAATAATAAGAGTTATTATTTAAGGAAAATATGTGTTGTAATGGTGTGAATGTGAAAACTTGTATGTTATATAGCTTATTTAATGATGAAACTGTGTTAATATGTCTTAACTAGATACCCACATCAATTAACCCCTATTTCCATTGAAAAGTATATATATGATTGCTGATATCTATTCACATGTCGACTACAAACAAACAAGTTGTTTGCATGTTCACATCAACTACCACAAATATAAAATCGGAGAGGATGGATCAAAAGAAAGACACGGCCGTA
>DATKUV010000218.1:0-2178 GCA_035530415.1 Candidatus Nanoarchaeia archaeon
AGTCTGGATGAAGATTGCCGTCATTCAGTTCGGAGGCTCAAACTGTGATTATGATGTTCATTATGTCCTGACTGAAGTAGTTGGTGTAGATGCCGATCTTGTGTGGTATAAGGACGAATTGAAAGGATATGACGGTGTGGTCTTACCAGGTGGATTCTCGTATGGGGACTATTTAAGAGCTGGTGCCATCGCAGCCAGGGCGCCCATAATGGATGATGTCAGAAAAATGGCAGATAAGGGTCTTCCAGTAATAGGTATTTGTAACGGATTCCAGATCCTGGTGGAATCAGGTCTATTACCAGGGGCTTTAATGACCAACAGATATCCAAAATTCAAATGCCAGTGGGTCAGTCTCAGAGTGGATAATAATAGCTCACCCTTTACCAATGCATTCAAGAAAGGCGAGATTATCAATCTGCCCATTGCCCATATGGAAGGCAATTATTTTGCAGACGACTCTACCATTTCAGATCTTACCACACAGGATAGGGTTGCATTCAGATATGTTGATACTCAAGGTCAACCCACTATGGATGCAAATCCAAACGGTTCAATAGAAAACATTGCCGGAGTTCTCAATGCAAGAGGCAATGTCCTTGGAATGATGCCCCATCCTGAAAGAGCTTCTGAAGAAATTCTCGGATCTGCTTCCGGGAAGAAAATATTTGATTCAATGATTGATTATATTTCATAAGCACATGACCAATTTTATATCAAATAAAGCTATCTTTATAAACCAATAACACCCAGATATTTAGCTAGATGTTCAATAAGATAAAACGGTATATCAAGATCACCAGGGTTTTTTACAGATACAGACTTTTTGATATATTCTTAAGAGAAGCAAAGCAAAAACAGGGAGCAGTAGATTTATGTACCTGCCCTATTGATTTTGATCGCAGATCGAATTCTGTTAAATTGAGAATGGCATTTGAAGAATTGGGTCCTACTTTCATTAAGCTTGGCCAGGCTATGAGTAAACGGCCAGATATCGTGCCTGTTGAATATGGCAAAGAGCTTGAAAAATTGCAGGAAAAAGTTCAACCTTACGATTTTGAAAGGATGCAGGAAGCATTCAGTATAATATGCAGTACAGTTCCTGGCGAATCCGGAACACATAGCGATTTTACCAGCCTGTTTGATGAATTTAATAAAGAACCTATTGCCAGTGCCTCCATCGCACAGGTCTATGAAGCAAGATATAATAATGAGAATGTAGTGGTCAAAATCGCCAGACCTGGAATGATGGATGTAATAAACCTTGACCTGGATATTCTCTATGATCTCAAGTTTATCTTTATAAAACTACTAAAGATAAAAACCAATATCGATGTCGACGGTTTTCTTGAGGAATTCAAGACTATGCTAAACCGTGAACTTGATTACCGCAATGAAGCCCTTAATATGGAGCGGTTCAGGGAGAATTTTTTGAACTTCAAACAGGTTGATATCCCCAAGGTGTATTGGGACCTCACAAACGACAATATTCTGGTAATGGAACACATTTATGGACTTCCTCTAAGGGATTTCAGGACCTTTAGTAAAGCTGAAAGAAAAAGAGTGGCAAAACTCATTTCTTCAAGTTTCCTGAAAATGGTTTATATAGATGGATATTTCCATGCTGATCCTCACCCTGGAAATATTTTTGTGCAAAATGATGGCAGTATTGCATACCTGGATTTTGGAGCTATTGGAAAATTAGATTCAGACATCAAGAAGGATATTTACTCTGTTTTTTATGCTGTTTTTATAAAAAATGTGGACATGGCTGCCAGATCTTTTCTCAAATTGACAAAAAAAAATCCCGATGATATTGACATTCATGCATTTAAATGGGATATTGATGAACTTATTTCCAGGCAGCATTTCAGCAGACCTGGAGAACATCATAGCGACGATTTCGTGAAACTTGCGTTAAAATATGATTTATCGGTTCCAAGATCCTTCTCATTGCTGGAGCGGGCACTTGTGCTAGTAGAAAGTACATGTCTTGATCTTGACCAGGATTTTAATCTTATGGATGAGGTTAAAGCCCTGACAAGGGAAATGGCACGCTCAAAATATTCACCACATAAAATTATGGAGGATTTCCAGATGGAATGGGACAGTTTCTATGAGCTTATTAAGAATGTCCCATCCGGTATTAATGATATTTTTGAAACCGTAAAAATGTTCAAA
>DATKUV010000219.1:0-2609 GCA_035530415.1 Candidatus Nanoarchaeia archaeon
ATCCATGTCGTTATAGCATTAGATGAAGAAGTTGCAGCAATAATTACTGTTTATGAACCTGACACTGATAAATGGATTGAATTTAAAAGGAGAAGATAGTGGATGCCAAGATTAAAAAAATGCCCTGACTGTGGCGGAAAAATGGAACCGGGAAAAACAGAATTTCTTACAGAATCTGAACATGGGTTAATCGCAATTGAAAATATTGATGCAGACATCTGCGTCATTTGCGGTTCTGAATATCTGCCAGCCGAATCTGATAACTATATTGAAATGACTGTAGAAAAGATACTAGCAAAAAAAATTACTGCACATCGCGAAGAAGTGTTCAGAATCGCGTCTGAAGCATAAGTCTATTCAATACAATTTACTTTTCGTTCCAGGTAATTTATTTTAGATGACTTAATCTAATAATAATCACTTAAATCCAATTTGTAATGGCAAGAACCGCAATTTTCGACCTTCTGGCATATTACCAGGATGAAAGTGGATCTGAGAATCTCTGAATGAATGAAATAATCTGCAACTTTGCCTGGGTTGTGGCCAAATAAATAATAAGTATTGTTCTCATCCCGCCCCCTCTTGCCTTCACTTTGCCTGGCTGCCCGTTCTGATCTGACACCACCTGCTCTTGTGGTGTGGGGGGTGGCAGGTGCTTTTCGATTATTCAGGCGGTCTTTGGGTGAGAAGTGAGAGGATGTTTAGGTTATTAGAGATATGGATAAGAGGTTTTCAACGATACCGGGGGCGACCGGTCTGTTACCTTTTGATTTCAGACCAGCACCGTTGCTTAGGTAGTCTTTTTTAGGACATTTAGGTCCCTACCCAACAGCTTTCATATTATCATATCGTGCAAGGATTATATTGTATTGTTCATCCAATATGATGTCCTGATTATTGAACATAAGACGCCCGTCCACCGTCACTCCATATCTGCTATTGAAAGAAAAATGCACGATCGTTGCTTGTGGAATGAACATTTGTGGCATGTTTCCTGAAAAAGGCCTGTATGTTTGGTTATCTAGTATCGCCAAACCGCCACGATCATCCCAGGGAGGGATAGATTTATTGAACAGTTCTTCTCCAATATCATCAACCACATACAGTTGAGTTTTCTTGTACTTTCCTTCATTTGTTGTGTGCCACACTTCACCACTTCGAACGGTCAGATCCTGTTCAGGTATAACTTTCACGGCATAGGCAATTTTAACACTGGGTATATTCCCGGGTTTTTGTTTTGGCAATAACATTTCATCATGTTTTTTGATAGATTCAAATACCGATCTGTTCACCCAGTTGGTCCAGAAATAGTAATCCCCGGGATCAGTATATAATACATAATCTCTCCCCCATATGGTCCAGACATATGAAACTCCGAGTTCAGGAGGATCGTATGAATAATCTCCATTCAAATTCCTGTCATAGGGAGGTATGTGAAATGGAATGGAGTAATCAAACTGTTCTGCAACGGTAAGGGCTTCAAGGCTCTTTTCATACGATGTTGAAGTTATGGATGTTGTATTGTACCTAAGTGAAAATGATCTGTCAAATAACGTGGTGTAATTATCCACCTGGAAAATGATAATTCCCTCCAGAGTTTGATCAGGATGTAATAAAGTATCATTCAACCGGATTTCATTTTCAATCTCAGAGAATACCCACCCTTGAGATTTGAGTATTGTACCCGGATCTGCAGGAATGAAGACCTGATTCACGGTATGTAATTGTAGTTTATTTATGCTAAAATTGAGGGCATTTGTATCATTATTTTTTATTGAGAGATGGTATATGGCATAATTTTTTTCAATCAGATCAAATGTAAGACCATTTTCCCTCAAATATACAAAATAATATGAGGTTATATTGATGTCAAATTCACCCTGCATCAATTCGGGCTGGGATATTTCTGGTAATGCCGGTGTTGGTGTTGAAGGTGATGCCGAAGTTTCCTTTGAAGTTTCATTCATTGATGATTGTGAACTGTTTGATGTTTTAGAATTCGTTTTTTCTCCATCAATACAGCCGGAAATAAGAATAATTCCTACAACTAATAAACAGATTACCGATAATTTCTTCATTAATTCTCCCTTTTCCATTCTAATTGCTTAATTCAGGCATGTGGGCCATTTCTGTTCTTACGAGATAAATTTTTTATTATCATATCGTGCCAGGATAATATTGTGTTTTTCATCCAATATTATGTCTTGATTATTGAAGGTAAAACGCGTGGCAAAGGGCCATCCATAAATGCTATTGAATGAAAAGTGCACGATTGTACCATGTGGAATGAACATCTGTGGCATATTTTCAGAAAAAGTCCTGTATGTTTGCTTATCTAATATCGCCAAACCAGTATCATCGTACCAGGAATCAATTGATTTATTGAAAAGTTCTTCTCCGGTATCATCAACAACATACATACAAGGAAACTCACTTGTTGTGTGCCACCCTTCACCACTGCGAACGGTCAGGTCCTGTTCAGGTATGACTTTCACGGCATAGGCAATTTTGGCATAAGGTATATTCCCGGGTTTTTGTTTTGGCAATGACATTTCATCATGTTTTTTGTAAGATTCAAATACCGATCTGTTCACCCAGTTGGCCCAGAC